>JAGRJX010000163.1 GCA_020442545.1 Lysobacterales bacterium | reverse complement strand
TCCCCGGACATGGGTGAAGAACCAATTTTTTGCCTGCGAGAAGGCCCGCGCGAGCTGCTGCGGCTACTCGCCGATGTCCTCGTTCCAGAGTTCGGGCTTTTCGGCGATGAAGTCGACCATCAGCTGGCGGCATTCGGCGCTGTGGACGTGGGTCAGTTCGACGCCGCGTGACTGCACATAGGCTTCCGGCCCCTGGAAGGTCTCGTTCTCGCCGATCACCACACGCGGGATACCGTAGAGCAGTGCTGTGCCGCTGCACATGTCGCAGGGCGACAGCGTGGAATACAGCGTGGCGCGGCGATAGTCAGCGGCCGTCAGCCGACCGGCGTTCTCCAGGCAGTCCATCTCGGCGTGCAGGATCGCGCTGCCCTTCTGCACGCGGCGGTTGTGGCCGCGCCCGACGATCTTTCCGTCGATCACCAGCACCGAACCAATCGGAATACCGCCCTCGTCGCGACCCTTCTTCGCCTCGTCAATGGCGGCCTGCATGAATTCGTCCACGGTGTTTCCTGGTTGCGGTTATTCGGATGTTCTTGCATCAAAATGCGTGCAGCTGGTTTCCGCAAACGAACAGCCGACTGCATTATCATTGTAGTCGCGCTCGGTACCAACGCCGGGGAAGGCATAGGCACCGACAGCGTTCTCCGGACCGGGGCCGGTGAAGCTGCAGCTGAAAACATCGCCGACATTCAAGGCCACTAGCGTCAGGTTGTGAAGATTGCTGCTGCTGTGGAAGCCGCAGCCGGAATCCGGCTGCAGGTCGGAGGTGACGTAAATGCGAACACCCTCGGCCGCATCCGGTCCGTCGTTGGTCACCCGCACAACGAAACTGGTCGGGGCTCCTCCCAGCTGCAGGTTGGCGACCACGTCCACGCGGCGGTCGGGCAACACGGCGTTGTCCAGCTCGACCACCTTGCCGTCCTCGGCAGCCAGCCTCGCGGTCATGCAGTCACCCGGCGAACCGGCCACTGAACACGCCGGCTCGGGCTGGACGCAACCGCTGGCTTCGGCGCTCTCACCCGCCTCGAAACCGCCGACATGCACGCAACTCTGGTGCGAATAGGTCAGATCGATGTCGGTCAGACCGGGTATCTCGCCACCGGGGAACAGCGTGCCCGTAACATCGGAGCAGGAGCTGCCATCGCATTGCCAGATCACGCCTTGATGGCTCCCCGGATTGTCCACGCTGTCCTTGTAACCAACCGCCAGTACATGGCCCGACGCGGTGCCCTTGATCCAGGTGATGGTCTGGTCTGCAGGAATATCCTGCAGCGGCTGCCAGTTCGTGCCATCAAAAGCGTAGATGTCGTTGAAGTTCCTGACCGCCGCGATGCCTGTCGGCAGCGCCTGTGGTAGCTGGCAGCTCGACGGCTCGATCCAGGCCGCCGTGAGATGGATCGGCGAAGGGTTTTCGACCCACAGCGGATTGCCGTCCACCTGGACGGGTCACAAATCATTGCTGACCACGCCAATGTCGCCGTCTTCGTTGACCACCTTGATGTCGTTGCTGTGACCGCAGAAGTTCAGGTCCAGATCGCCCGCATACGAAGACGGAAAGAAATCATTGGTAGCCAGGTCAAAGCCGCCGCGAAAATCGAATGGGGCCGCACCACCCGCGAAATCGAACATCACGATGTCTTTTTCGGGAGCCTGCCAGACCGGCAGGATGGGAATGCTCCAATTGCTGTTCGGGTGTGCGCTCCAGCTGCTGCCGTCCCAGGTCAGCAGCATGGCCTGGTTGCCAGTCGCATCGAAGCCGCTGGCCACGGCACTGTTGCGGTCCAGCACATGCACGTCGAACAGGTCGGCGGATGTCCCTGACGCAACGGCCACGCCGGTCGGGTGCGCGGCATCAAAGTGGATGATGGCCCCCGCGTTGCCGACCGCCACGCCAAACTGCCCATCCGGCGAGTAGGCAATGCCGTTGAAGTGTTCGGACGTCGGCGTTTGAAGCAGCGGTGGGTCAGCCCGGGCATGCGAACATGGCGCCAGAAAGAAGAGCACGAGCAGAGCCGGGAGATAGCCCCGATGGTGTGAATGCTGCTTCATGTTCGAACTCTCCACGTCAAATGATCGGCCAACGGAATTGTCGCCGTCTCGCATCATGCATGCGACAAACGCGGACAAGTCGCGCCAACAACGCTTGTTGCCGCCAGGGACCTGCATGACGCCACGCAGGCGCAGTCCTCGCAGAGAGGTTGCCACGTGGCAGCAACCACAAGGCCTGGCGTTGCGATGGATCGCTCAAGCGTCAAGGTCGGGGATCAGCTTGTTTTCGACATAGGCGATCATGTCCTTCAGGCGCAGCTTGCGCTTCTTCATGCGGCGCAGGCCCAGCTCGTCGCTGCCAGCGTCCTGTGACAGGCGCTCGATGGCGGCATCAAGGTCTCGGTGCTCGCTGCGCAGTTCGGTCAGTCGACGCACAAGGTCACCGGTCGATTCGGACACGAAGACACTCCCTGGATCATTTGCTGGCGAATCCCGACCGTATCGGGCGACTGGCAATAACGCACGCCAATGGGTTGAGCATACCGCCAGCACCTGACGCGCGTCACCGCTACAATGGTCGGCCGTCCCCCCCAGCGCTCCGCCATGTCCGTTTCGCCGCTTCCTTTGCCCATTCGCATCGATGCCGCCAACGCCGCTTTCGTGCGGCCGAATGCCGCAGCGCGGCGTGAACGCTACGACTTCAACAAGCTGTCAAAACGTCTGCGTCGACAGGTCGGCCAGGCCATCGGCGACTACGCGATGATCGAGGACGGCGACCGGGTGATGGTCTGCCTGTCCGGCGGCAAGGACAGCTACGCGATGCTGGACATCCTGCTGCAGCTGCAGGCCAAGGCGCCGGTATCGTTCGAGCTGCACGCGGTGAACCTGGACCAGAAGCAGCCGGATTTCCCGGAGCACATCCTGCCGGAATATCTGGAAAGCATCGGCGTGCCGTTCACCATCCTGGAGCAGGACACCTACAGCGTGGTGAAGCGGGTGATCCCGGAGAACAAGACCTTCTGCGGCCTGTGCTCGCGCCTGCGCCGCGGCGCGCTGTACCGCTTCGCCGAGGAGCAGGGCTTCAACAAGATCGCGCTGGGGCATCATCGCGAGGACCGCGTCGAGACGCTGTTCCTCAACCTGTTCCACCACGCCAAGC
>JAGRJX010000162.1 GCA_020442545.1 Lysobacterales bacterium | reverse complement strand
GCACGTCGGTGAACACCAGCGACGGTGCCTCGATGCGCGGGTCGGCCAGCGCTTCCAGCGCGGCGTCGGCGCTCTCGAAATCGCTGACCCGATGACCGGCATCGCGCAGCGCCTCGACCAGCACGAAACGCACCGAGCGGTCGTCGTCGATCACCCACAGCGGCGGCCGTTCATTCGACATCGCTGTCTCCCTGCGCGCCTTCTTCTTCGGTCATGTCATCGACCGGCACCGGCAGCAGCAGGCTGAACACGGTGTGCCCCGGTCGCGAACGGTAGCCCAGCGAGCCGCCATGTTCGCGCGCCACCTGCTGCGCCTGGCTCAGGCCGAGGCCGCTGCCATCGGCACGCGTGCTCAGCAGCGGCAGGAAGATGCGCTCGGCGAGGTCTTCCGGCACGCCGCGACCGTCGTCCTCGATCTCCACGCGGATCGCCAGGCGGTGCGTGCGATCACCGATGGCCACGCCATGTTCGGCGCGTGTTCGCAGTCGCACTGTTCCGGCACCGGCTTCCAGGGCATTGCGAACCAGGTTGATCAGTGCCTGCGTCAGGCGATCCGGATCACCGCGCAGGTCGGGCAAGCTGGGGTCGTAGTCGCGCTCCAGCTTCAGCGCCCAGCCGGCTTCGGCATCGGCCAGCGTGCGCACGCGTTCCAGAACTTCGTGGACGTTGACCGCTTCGCGACGTCGCGGCTGCTCGGGATCGAGCAGGCGATCAAGCAGGCTGCCGAGTCGCTGCACTTCATCGCGGATCACGTCGACGTAGCGACCCAGCTCCTCGTCGTCGATGCGCTTTGCCAGCAGCTGTGCCGCACCACCGAGGCCGGCCAGCGGATTGCGCAACTCATGCGCCAGTCCGGCCAGTGCAGTGGACAACGCCATCGGCAGCAGCGTGGCCGGGTCCTCGCCGGGGAACTCGTCGGTGGGATGGAATTCCAGCCGCAGGCCGCCGCCGTCCAGCGGCGAGGCCCAGGCATCGGCGAAACGCCGACCGGCAATGCTGTCGATCTGCAGCCGCCGCGCATGCACCGGCCGGCCTCCGTCCAGTGCTTGCCGCATCAGTTGCGGCAGGGACAGCGGCTGCGCATCGAGCTCGCCCAGCGGCTTGCCCTCCAGCCGCCTCGCGCTCAAGCCCAACCACGCCGCCGCCGCCGGATTCAGGTAGTCGACATGGCCCTTCGCTGACACCCGCATCAACGGCGTCTGCAGGCGATCGGCCGCGATATCGGGCGCGTTGTCCGGCGATGTCGACATTGCACCAGTTTAGTGCAAGGCCGAACAGAGTCCACAGACCTGCGTGCTAGGATCGCCGCCTTTTGCGGATCACCCCGGATGAAACCCAGCCATTCCCTGATCGGACTGACATCCCTGTGCCTCGCCGCCGTCCTCGCCCTCTGGCTATGGCCAAAGCCCGCACCCGACGACACCATCGAGGATGTTTTGCGGGAGACAGGCGGCACTGGAACTGTTGAGACCGAGCCCCGCGTAGCTGACAGCATCTCCGAATCTGTAGCAACAACCACGACCTCGAAAATGGCAACGAGCCTTCCGCGAAAGGTCGAGCCAGCGTCGTTACCGGACTTCGACACACCGTTCCGCGAAAGTTTCGATGCATTGCTGGAGGCCACGCTTGCTGGAAACAGCGAAGCGGCCTGCCGTCTGGTTGGCGAAGCACAGCGATGCATGGCAGCGAAGTTCCAGCTGAGGCTTCTGCCAGAACCCACGCCACCTGCACCAATCGCTGAGAGCAGCAGCCGAGATCCTCTGGAGGACAGCGCAAAGCGAAGCATGCAGCGGCTCCAGTACGAGTACTACGAACAGCAGCTTGAACAACGACGCATCGCTGCACGGGCATTCGAGGCTTGCGAAGGTGTGGATATTTCGCCCGCGGCGCGGTCCTACTACATGCAGATCGCCGCCGAGGCTGGTGAAGTGCATTCCCGGCTGGAATACGCCCTCGGTCGACACCTCAGCACTCGTCGCCTGCTGGAAGAACCGCAACTCCTGGAGCAATATCGCAGGAATGCACGGCGTTACTTCATGGACGCGCTGGAGGCCGGCGACCTCGATGCCGTTACTGGCCTTTGGGGAGCATCGAACGAACTGTTCGAGAGCCCGTTGTCGCCGTTCTTGCCTGAAGAATGGACGGAGCAGGGCTTCGCCGCGGCGTTGATCCAGCAAATGACCGAGGCACAGCGCATTGCCGTCTTCGCGGGGATGAATCCACTGGAACGCGATGAAATCGAACCCAGCGAGGCACAGCGCGAAAACGCGCGTGCTTTCTACCAACAGTACCTGGCAGATTCACCCGCTGAATCAAATCGTTGGACTCCCGGCATCCCCGAACCAGGCTCGGATCCGTTGGAGCCTACTCGCAGACTGCTCAACACCGGGATTGAACGCTGCCGTTGACATCAACGACACGTCACGCGCCTAGCGGATGACCGCCTGTTCGGCAACCCGATTTCGTCGTCGCTGAAAACAGCCGGAACGCAGCACGTCGCCTACGCTGCCGTGCGCGCTGCAGTTCGGCCACGATCAGGAAGGTGATCACCACCAGCAATGACCAACTGCTGATCTTGCCCCAGTGCACCAGTTGCCAGCCGTCGTGCTGGTCGGGATAGACCCAGGCGCCGAAGAACGTGGCGATGTTCTCGGCGATCCAGATGAAGAAGCCGATCAGCACGAAGGCCAGCGGCATGGGCATCCAGTAGCGGCGAGGGGGATGTCCTGGATCGCTCAAGACCGACGCCATGATGTTCCTGAGGTTCGTCAATCGTGCCGCGTGGCGAAGCCAATGTCGCCCACCTTGGCGAGACGCGGGGCGCGATTGACGGGCCTCCGGGGCATCACCCGACAAAAGTATCTGATGCTGAGCGGGCCACGGTGACGCGGTGGCGTCGGTCTTGAGCGGTTCAGGCCATCCCTTTGGGGTGAAATGCACGCGGCAGTGGCGGAACTGCCAGAGCAGGACGGCGATCAGCAGCCAGCGCCAGTCGCCGATGAAGTGATGGGTGAAGAAATTGGCATAGATCGCCAATGCCAGCGGAAGCGCGACGCGATGCTTCGGATAGCCGGTCAGGCCCAGCTCGAATTGCCGCCAGGCCTGCGTCATGTAGCTGGCGACGGCCGCGTACATGAAGCCGGCGTAGAGCGGCACACCCAGCACCTTGGTGTAGCCGGCTTCCGGATAGCTCCACGAGCCGATCGCCGGATGCGTCTTGAACACTTCCAGC
>JAGRJX010000003.1 GCA_020442545.1 Lysobacterales bacterium | reverse complement strand
CGAGGTTCCACCAGCATCACGCGCAGGCCGGCCTCGGCCAGGGCCAGCGCGGCGGTCGCACCAACCACGCCACCGCCGGCGACGACCACGTTGACGCCACACCGACTCATGCCGAACGCTCCGCTACGGCCGCGCCGAGCGCCAGGCGCGGCACGTCGCCACGAAAGCCCATCGCGCCGGCTGCGAGTCGCTCGGCAAGACCGGGAATGCCGTTCAGCGCGCCGAAGCCCAGGCTCCGCGCAAGGCGCACGGCTGGATCGGTGATCGCAAACAGGCGCGACAGGCCGTCACTGAAGCGCAGCGTCTCCTCGCGGTCCGGCTCACGTCGCCGCGCGTACTCGCGCAGATCGTCGATCTGTCCGGGCTCGCGGCCTTGTCCAAGCGCTGTTTCCAGCACTTCGGCCAGTGTCAACGCATCGCGCAGACCAAGGTTGAATCCCTGTGCGCCGATCGGATGCAGCGTCTGCGCCGCATTGCCTACCAGTACCGTGCGCTCGGCAACCAGCTGTTCGGACTTGATCAAGGCCAGCGGGTAGTGACTGCGCTTTCCAACCCGGTTGATCCGACCGAGTCGATAGCCGAAGCGTGACTGCAACAGCTCGCGGTAGGCATCGTCGTCCAGCGCGGCGACGGCATCTGCCTGCTCGGCCGCGACCGTGCAGATGCTGCCAAGGCGACCGCCGCCCAGCGGCAGCACGGCGACAGGGCCATCCGGCGTGAAGCGCTCCCAGGCGCCGCCCTGATGTTCACGCTCCGCCGTTGCGGTGGCGACGAACAGGCGCTGCCGGTAGTCGTGGTGTTTGGCCGCAATACCCAGCGATTCACGGATCGCGGAATGACTGCCATCGGCGGCAACCAGCAGCCGCGTCCGCACCTCGCGAATCTCGCCGCCCGGCGACTCGATGCACAGCGTCGCCGCTTCGGCCGAGCTGGTCACGGCGCTGACCCGTGCCGGTCGCAGGCGCTGCAGATGCTTCAGTTCATCCAGACGCGCTTCCAGCGCTGCTCCCAGTTCGCGCGCGATGACGACCGCGCCAAAGGCGTCCAGACCATGGTCAGTGGCAGCGAGCAGCACGCTGCCGAAGTCCCCCCGACTGCTGACATGCACGCGACGGATTGCTTCCGGTGCGGTGCGGATGTGGCGCCAGACACCCAGCGACGCCAGCGCATTGACGCTGGCCTTTCCCAGCGCCAGATTGCGTTCGTCGAAACTGGGCGCCGGCTGTGTACCGCCCGCACTGGCCTCGACCAGCAGCGTGCGCAGGCCCAGCGCATCCAGCGCGCAGGCCAGGCTGGCTCCGACCAGGCCAGCACCGACGATGGCAACATCGACGAATGATGCGCAGGGGACAGACACGTCATGATTTTCGGATTCGGACATCGATTGCTCCGCTTTTGCCGCCCGATTGCTTCGGACCGGGGGCCGGGTCGGTTATGCTACCCACCATGACGCGCCGCCACCATGCGACGGAACCGGATCACCAGGACCTACCATGACCAAGAATGCCCAATCCGCCCTGCTTTCGCCCGGCCCGCTGCTGCTGACCGGCCTGATCGTGCTGGCCGCGCTGTCCCGCGTGCTGCCGCATCCGCCGAACTTCTCGCCGGTGGAGGCGATGGCACTGTTCGGTGGCGCCTACTTCGCGCGCCGCGGTCTGGCCGTGCTGATCCCGTTGCTGGCCATGCTGATCTCCGACGTCGCGCTCGGGTTGATCAACGGCGGCGATTACTGGTCGTATCTGACTAGCTGGGGCCCACTGTCGATCTACGCCTGCATCGCGCTGTGCTCGCTGCTGGGCTTCGGCCTGCGCGGCAAGGTCAGCGGCGGTCGCGTGCTCGGCTATTCGCTGCTGGGTTCGGTGCTGTTCTTCGTCATCACCAACGGCCTGATCTGGCTCAATGCCCCGGCAGGCTCGCCGTATTGTGGCCAGGGCCTCGGCGCCTGCTACGCCTTCGCGCTGCCGTTCTTCCAGTGGACGGTTGCGGGTACGCTGTTCTACTCGGCGATCCTGTTTGGCGGCTTTGAACTGCTGCGTCGTCGCCTTCCCGCGCTGCACCCGCAGACGGTCTGAGCACGAAGGCATCGCTCACGCATGGGCAATCGCCTCTCGAAGATCTACACACGCACCGGCGATACCGGCACCACGGGGCTCGGCGACGGCAGCCGCGTGCCCAAGGACTCGGCGCGGGTCGATGCCTACGGCACGGTCGACGAACTGAACTCCTGCATCGGTGCGGTGCTGGCGGAGACCATTCCCGATGACGTTCGGAGGGCGCTGGTCGCCATTCAGCACCAGCTGTTCGACCTCGGCGGTGAACTCTGCATCCCCGGCCATGCTGCCATCGACGATGATGACGTCAGCGCGCTTGAACAGCGCCTGGATGCACTGAACGCCGATCTGCCCGCGCTCAGGGAATTCATCCTGCCTGCCGGTGGCCGCGCCGCCAGCGCCTGCCATGTGGCGCGCACCGTCTGCCGACGCGCGGAGCGCTGCGTGGTCAGCCTGGCGCGTGACGAGGACGTGCGACCGCAGGTGGTGCGCTACCTCAACCGCCTGTCGGACCTGCTGTTCGTGATGGCGAGGACTCTGGCTCGCTTCGAGGGCGGAAGCGAAGTGCTGTGGCAGCACGAGCGGCGTCGCGGCTGACGTCAACGCGCCGGCTGTACCCCATGCTGATTTTCAGCCACCCGGATTGCCTGCGCCACGATCCCGGTGCCGGGCATGCTGAATCACCCAATCGTCTGCATGCCGTCCTCGATGCGCTGCGCGCGCTAACGACGACGCAGTTGGAGTGGCGTGAAGCACCTTCGGCATCACGTGATCACCTGGCTCTGGCACACGATGCTGCGTTGATTGCCGCCGTCCTCGACCAGCCGACAGCGTTTCCACACCGGCTGGATGCCGACACCGTCATGAGCGAGGGCTCGGCGGGAGCCGCACAACGCGCTGTGGGCGCGGTGGTCGCGGCGGTTGACGCCATCTGCGACCAGCATCCCGACACGTCGGCTCGGCAGGCGTTTTGTGCAATTCGTCCGCCCGGCCATCACGCCACCGCGAACGCGGCGATGGGTTTCTGCCTGTTCAACGCCGTCGCCGTCGGCGCGCGGCATGCGATTAGCCATCACGGCCTTTCGCGCGTCGCCATCGTCGATTTCGACGTGCATCACGGCAACGGCACGCAGGCGATCTTTGAGCACGATCCCGCCGTGCTGTACCTGTCCTCGCACCAGTTGCCGCTATACCCGGACAGCGGCCAGGCCGAAGAACATGGCGTGGGCAATGTGTTCAATGCACCGTTGCCGGCCGGTGCCGGCAGCGACGTATTCCGCCGCGCCTGGCGCGAGCAACTTCTGCCGGAACTGGATCGTTTCCAGCCGCAACTGATCCTGGTGTCCGCCGGCTTCGACGCGCACTGGCTGGATCCGCTAGCCGGCCTGCTGTTGAAAGAAGCCGACTACGCCTGGATCGCCCGCGAGCTGCTCGCAGCCGCCGAGCGACACTGTCGCGGCCGGCTGATTTCCACGCTGGAGGGTGGCTACAGTCTGTCCGCACTGGGCGCGAGCGTGGCGGCCTACGTCGAGGCGCAGTTCTGCCGCTGAGGCAAGACCGCGGCAGCTCCCACACCAGGCAACGATGATTTCAGTTGCCGAAAGAACGAAGCCCGGCACGGAGCCGGGCTTCGTGGTACTGCTAGAGCGTTGAACGATCAGTTCTGCACGTTCAACTCGGTGCGACGATTGGTCTCGGACTTGCAGCCCGGGAAGCTGTCCGTCGTGGACTCCAGCGGACGGCTCTCACCGTAACCGACCGGACCCAGCAGACGACCCGCCGAGATGCCGTTCGAGGTCAGGTAGTCGTAAACCGCGGTTGCACGACGATCCGACAAACCCTGGTTGTAGTCCTCACGACCGCAGCGGTCGGTGTGGCCGGCAACCTCGACCCGCAGATCCGGATACTTGCTCAGCACCTGGATGGCCTCGTCGAGGGTGGCGATCGCATCCGGACGCAAGGCGGACTTGTCGAAGTCGAAGTTCACGCCACGCAGGTCGATGGTGATCGGCACCGGGCAACCGTCCGGTCCAATTGCCTGACCGGCTTCCGACGCCGGGCACTTGTCTTCGCAGTTGTTGACGCCGTCACCGTCGTCATCCAGATCGGCACAGGTGACGACCGGCTCCGGCGCCGGTTCCGGCGCGGCCGGCGGCGGCGGCGGCATCGGCTTGTCGCCGAGCTTCACGATGATGCCGACCGATGCGATCCAGTCTTCGAAATGGTCGCCGTCATAGCCAGCGTTATCGTCGAAATCGAAGCGCGGGCCGATTTCCAGTCGATACCCCAGCCGGTCATAGTCACCCTGGAAGCCGAAACCGACGTCGGCATACAGATTGTTTGACTTGGATTCCAGCGGCGCGCCAAGCGGATTGACCAGGTCTTGTTCATGCGACTGGATGCCAAGACCGCCCTTCAGGTACGGACGCCAGCGCGCGTTGATGTCAGCGAAGTACCAACGAGCCGCAGCACCGATGCCCCACATGCTCCAGTGGAGTTCGTTTCCGGTGAAATTCGGGTTGGTGTAGTGGATGTTGAAGTCCAGTGCCCAGTTCTCGTTGATGTAGCGACCGGCGCCAATCTCGAGGAGGGCGTGGCGGTCAAGGCCGCGATCGTCGTCCCACAGCGTGGTGCCGGCGTGGCCGGTCAGGTACCAGCGGTCATCCAGCGGCTCGTCCTGCGCCAGCGCGGCCTGGGCAAAGCCCATCGCGCTCAGCAGGGCGCAGCAGAGGAGTTTCTTGTTCATTTGTCAGCTCCTTGAATCGTCGACTCGTATAGGTGAAGCGCCAAAAACTCCGTGCCTGATCCCCAGACACGTCACTGCCATCATAGCGGAAATCCGCGTCTGTGTTAACGGAAAGCTAACACCCCGGTCGCCCTGTATCCGCCAATTCGCCAACGCTCGAGATGCCGCTTGCAGCGGAAGCACTCTCTTTGTATTCAACCCATTAGATGACATCAACTGACTACAGGGCCGCTTGACGCGGCCCTTGAACCTGAACGGTAGACAGGTCGACCAGCGCCCTACGCTGGAATTCATCGGCATTGGCGAATCGCGGTTCGCCCCTTGTTTCCTGTCGCGGCAATCGGCATCGTGGGCTTTTCCCTACGCCGGCGTACTGTTTAATGCATGACGCAAACTCCCGACACCCCTTCCCCAATCTGCTGAAACCGCTGGACCTGGGCTTCTGCACCCTGCCCAACCGCGTGCTGATGGGCTCGATGCATACCGGTCTTGAGGATCGGGCCGCGGATTTTGACAAGCTCGCGGCCTATTTCGCGGAGCGCGCACGCGGTGGCGTTGGCCTGATGGTCACCGGCGGCATCGCGCCCAGCATCCGCGGCTGGCTGGCGCCCTTCGGCGGCAAGCTCAGCTGGCGCAGCGAAGTGAAGCGCCACAAGAAGGTGACCCAAGCCGTGCATGACGAGAACGGCCGCATCTGCATGCAGATCCTGCACGCTGGCCGCTACGGCTATCACCCGCTGTCGGTGGCGCCCTCGGCGATCAAGGCGCCGATCAATCCGTTCAAGCCCAAGGCGCTGTCGGCACGCGGCGTGGAATCGACCATCAAGGATTTCGTGAACAGCGCCAAGCTGGCCCGTGAAGCCGGCTACGATGGCGTCGAAGTGATGGGCTCGGAAGGTTACCTGCTGAACCAGTTCATCGCGCCGCGCACCAACAAACGCAATGACCCCTGGGGCGGCGACGCCGAGCGTCGCATGAGACTGCCGGTGGAGATCGTGCGCCGCACCCGCGAAGCGGTCGGCGAGGACTTCATCATCATCTTCCGCCTGTCAATGCTGGACTTGGTCGAAGGCGGCAGCGACTGGCCGGAGATCGTCGGCCAGGCCAAGGCGGTCGAAGCCGCGGGCGCCACCTTCATCAACACCGGCATCGGCTGGCACGAGGC
>JAGRJX010000021.1 GCA_020442545.1 Lysobacterales bacterium | reverse complement strand
CAGCGAACGCTCGGAGAACCAGCTGTCGAAATGCACGCCGAAATCGCCGAGGTCATCGCGGATGTCAGAAAGGATGGCGTCGAGGCCGGCATCGAAGGCGCGCTGGTAGCCGTCACCCAGCAGCGACTTGGCGCGACCGGTCAGTGCGTCGATGTGGGTTTCCTTGTCGCCGCCGTCGCTGGCGTCCGCCGGCAGGTCGGCCATGACTTCGTTGGCGCTGTGGCGCAGGCCGTCGCCCTGCTTCTCGCGCAGCGCGCGGGCGATGTCGTAAACGTAGTCGCCGCGGTAACCGTTGTCAGGGAAGCGCAGCTGCTCGCCGCAGAGTTCGAGATAGCGCAGCCACACGCTGGTGGCGAGGATGTCCATCTGCCGGCCGGCATCGTTGACGTAGTACTCGCGCTGCACTTCCAGGCCGCTGGCTTCCAGCACGCTGGCCAGGCTGGCGCCATACGCCGCGCCGCGGCCATGGCCGACATGCAGCGGGCCGGTCGGGTTGGCGGAGACGAACTCCACGGTGACCCGCTGGCCGCTGTCGACATCCGCGCGGCCATAGTCCTCGCCTTGTTCGCTGATGCGGCGCAATACTCCGAGGCGGCAGCTCTGGTTGAGGTGAAAATTGATGAAGCCCGGTCCGGCGATCTCGATCGCTTGCAGGTTGTGTGATTCAGTCAGGTTGTCGACGATGGCCTGGGCAAGATCGCGTGGATTCATGCCAACCTTCTTCGCCAGCAGCAGCGCGACGTTGCAAGCGTAGTCACCGTGCTCGCGCGAGCGGGTCCGCTCGATGACGAACTCCGGCTCGCCTTCGTAGCTCACGGTGCCGGCGCGCTTGAGATCAAGCAGCGACTGCACCACCAATTCGCGCAGATGTTCCTTCACGGATCGTATCTCGGAGATGGACAGAACCGCATAGTTTACGCGATTTCCGGCGCTGATCAGCGTGCTTCCGGCATGCCGCTGTGCTTTCGCGCCGGGTTTCCCGGCCTGTCATCGGGCTGAAACAAATCGGAAACCCTGTCGCAATCGCGCCTGCCTAGTCTGCGCGGCGTCGCCCGGTCGTCCGGGCCGTTCCTCCCGTATCGCCGCTGCAACCGTCCGGAGTCGACATGGCATTCCCCTTTGCTTCTGGCCATCTGGCCGTCCTGGCGCTGGCCCTCGCGGCAGGTGCTGCCCCAGCACGCGCCGCGGCCGAATCGCTGGCCGAATCGCTGGTTCGCCTGCGTGGCGAAGTCGAGCAGCTCAACGGCGAGCTGGAGCAGCTGCGCCAGGAGCAGCGCACCACGCTGAATGGCCTGGCCGCGCAGAAAGCCGAACTCGAAACCAGCGTCGATCGCCAGCAGCTGGCGGCGCGCGAACTTCGCGAGAAGCTGGCCGCCAAGGACGTCGAGGCCAGCGAGGTCGGTGCCGAAAGCGACGCCTTGCAGCCGGCCGTGCTGGCTGCAGCCGACGCGCTGAAGGCGCATGTCGAGTCCGGACTGCCGTTCAAGCAGGCCGAGCGTGCCGCCAACGTGGACTCCTTCAAGAACGACGTAATCACCGGCTCGATCCCGCCGGCGCGTGCGGCCAACCGGTTGTGGGCGCTGTACGAGGACGAGTTCCGCCTGACCCGCGAGAACGGCCTGTTCAGCCAGACCATCGACCTCGGCCGTGAGCGCGTGCTCGCCGACGTCGTCCGTCTCGGCAGCATGGCGCTGTACTTCAAGACGCAGGACGGTCGCGTTGGCCTGGCGCAGCGCGCCGGCAACGACTGGCGCTTTGTCACCATCGATGACGCCGCCGACCAGGAGCGCATCAACGCGCTGTTCGACGCGCTTCGCAAGCAGATCCGACAAGGTTACTTCGAGCTGCCTCTGGTCGCCAATGGAGGAGCACGCTGATGTGCGCCACTCGTACCCTTTCGATTGCCTTCGCCCTGCTGCTGCCGTTGGCGGCCACCGCGCAGGACGCCGCACCTGTCGAATCGACGCCGGCCGCACCGATTGCTGCGAAGGCGGCTGATCCGGCGGTATCGCTGGAACAGGCCTACAAGAAGGAGTTCGCCCTGCTGCAGGCGCAGAAGCGCGAGCTGTCGGCCCGCATCGCCGAGGTCAAGACGCAGTTCGACGCTGACCGGAGCCGTCTTGAAGGCCAGGTCAGCAGCCTGGAAAACCGCGCCATCAGCGCAAGGGCGGAAGCCGAGAACCTGGCCGGCGAGCTGGCCCGCGCCGACGAGCGCACTGCCGCCAACGCCGAGAACAGTGACCTGCTGGCCGCGACCATCGTACAGGCGCGTGCCACGCTGGACGGCTTCGGCGACAACAGTCTCGAGGGCGCCGCCTTCGAGAGCGCTGACGACCTCGGAAAGCTGCAGACCGTGTTCGGCAGTGCCGCCAGCCTGCTGCAGCAGCTGGGTCAGGTCCGTCGAGAGGAAGGCACCTTCTACCTTGGCGACGGCAGCGAAGTGAAGGGCACGGTGATCCGCTTCGGCAACATCGCGCGTTTCGGGGTCAGCGATCAGGGCAGCGGTGCGCTGGCACCGGCCGGTGGTGGCCATTTCCGTCTGTGGAATGCGCCAGCAGAAGACAGCGCGAAGACGCTGGCCAGCGGCAAGCTGCCGGCGCAGCTCAATGCATTCCTCTACGAGAACGCAAACACCGCAGTGAGCGAGCCGGAAGCCAAGACTGCCGTCGGTGAAGTGAAGAAGGGTGGCCTGATCGGCTGGGTCATCGTGACCCTGGGTCTGTTGGCCCTGGTGCTGGTGATCTTGCGCGCGATCTTCCTGAAGCGCGCCGGCGCCAGTATCCAGAACATCATTGACGCGGTGTCGCCCAAGGTGCGCGCCGGCCAGATCGATGACGCCATCGCCGCCTGCAAGCGCTTCAAGGGCTCGGCGGCGCGCGTGGTGACCGCGGCGCTGCGCAACCTGGATCGCGAGCGTGAGCACATGGAGGACATCGTGTCGGAGTCGATCCTGCACGAATCCACGCGCCTGAGCCGCTTCGGCGCGGTGATCACGGTCATTGCCGCCGTCGCGCCGCTGCTCGGCCTGCTGGGTACGGTCACTGGCATGATCCAGACCTTCGACGTGATCACCGAATTCGGCACCTCCGACGCCAAGCTGCTGTCCGGCGGAATCGCCACCGCGCTGGTCACCACCGAGCTGGGCCTGATCGTGGCCATTCCCTGCCTGCTGTTCGGCAGCCTGCTCAACGGCTGGGCGGATCGCCTGAAGGACGACATGGAGAAGGCCGCGCTCAAGGTCATCAACCTGGCCCAGGACGTGCGCGACCCGGTTAGCCGGGCCGCGGCCTGATTCCGCGCCTGTCACTGTCCGGTAGACCGACATGATCAGCGGCGCGCAACAGGGCTGGATCGAAGCACTGCAGGGCTACCTCGGCTCCGGCGGGCTGGTGATGCCGGTGCTGGTGCTGGTCACCGTGGTGCTCTGGTATGCCATCGGCTGCCGCTGGGCGCTGCTCAATCGCGGCAGCCGCAAGAACGTGCGCGTGCTGATCAAGCGCCGCGAGGACGGCCGCAAGAAGTCGCTGTCGGGCATCGTCGACACCGCCGTTGCCCACGGCGTAACGCTGGCTTGCCAGCAGCCGGAAGCCCTGCGCCGTCGCCTCGATGACGCCTTCGGCGAGTTCGATGGCGATCTCAAACGCTACGCCACCACGGTCACCGCCATGGTTGCCATTGCACCGCTGCTCGGTCTGCTCGGCACCGTCGCCGGCATGATCGAAACCTTCCGCTCGCTCGGCGACATGACCATGTTTTCGCAGTCCGGCGGTATCGCCTCGGGCATTGCCACCGCGCTGTTCACCACCCAGATGGGCCTGGTGGTTGCCGTCCCCGGCGTTATCGCCAAGGCCTTCCTCGATCGCCGTGAAACCCAGATTGCCCACGATCTCGAGCAGATCAAGGACATCCTGGTCAGCGGCGTCGAACCGCAGGACTCGTAAGGACCGCACGTATGTTCCGTCGTCGCAATGCCGTTGCTGCCCGATCAGAAGCCGCCGTCGATCTGACGCCGATGATCGACATGACCTTCATCCTGCTGATCTTCTTCATGGTGTCGACCACCTTCGTCAAAGACATGAAGGTCGACATCAATCGTCCGTCTGCCAGCAGCGCGACGGTGGCGTCGACCAAGGCGCCGCGCCTGTACATCGACCGCCAGGGCGAGGTCTACCTCGACGGCGAGCCGATCCGCGTGTGGGTGATCCAGTCGCGTCTGCGCGACCAGCTCAAGGGCATGACGCAGAAATCCGTGCTGGTGGTGACCGATGACCAGGTGCCGTCAGGTCGCCTGGTGCAGGTTGTGGACGAAGCCCGTCGCGCCGGCGCCGAGGACGTTGGCGTCGCCACCGCGCTGGAAGCGGGCGAAGGCTGATGTCCAGCGCGACGCCAACGCGACGCATGCGCCTTGCCGGCCTGCTGGCGGCCGTGCTCGGCACCGTCATGGTGCTGACGCTGCTGGTCAGCATGAACCGCCAGTTCCGCAAGCCAGCGGACGACGGTGACGAAGGCGTCAGCAAGATCGCCGTGGTCAAGAAGGAAAAGCCCAAGCCGAAGGACGTAGTCAAGCCGCGCCCGAAGCCGCGCAAGCAGCCGCAGAAACAGGCGCCAGCGCCGCTGCTCGGTCTCGATAGTGGCTTGGCCGGCCTCGATTTCGGCCTGCCGTCGTTCGATGACAGCGGCATGGATCTTGGCAAGTCGCTGCTCGGCGACAGCGGCGACGTGGTGATGACCGACGACAGCGTCGACCAGCCGCCGCGTCCGATCCAGCAGAGCCCGATGCAGTACCCGCCGCGCGCCAAGGCGCAGGGCGTCACAGGCTATGTACTTCTGAGCCTGCTGATCAGCCCGACCGGCCAGGTCGAGCAGGTCAAGGTGCTGGAAGCGCAGCCGGCCGGCGTCTTCGACGAAGTGGCCGCTGCTGGCGTGAAGACCTGGAAGTTCGAGCCCGCCATGTACAAGGGCGAGCAGGTGCGCGTCTGGGCGCGGCAGAAAGTCCGCTTCGACCTGTCGTCATGAGCGCCGTCGTGAAACGAATCCTCCCCATCTTGTTGCTGTTGTCCGTGTTCGTCGCGCCATTGCGTGCGGCCGAGGACAAGTCGGTCGAGGTCAACTACGTCGATCTTGCATCGGTGCTGGCGGGCGATGGCGAATACGCCCGCGCCGAGGCCGCCCTGGCACATGTCGACCCAGCCACGCAGGCCGATGACGACAGCGTCGACTGGATCAAGTACCACACCGTGCGCGGCATCGTGGCGCTGAACCAGGAGCAGCTGCCGCTGGCGGTCGACGCGTTCGATGCCGCCATCGCCGCCGGACAGGCCGATCCGCTGATCCATCTTTATCGCGCACAGGCGTTCTACGGACTGGAGCGCTTCGAGGACGTGCTGTCCGCACTGAGCGCCGCGGGCGATAGCGTCAAAGCATTGTCATCGACCTGGATCATGCGCGCGCAGGCGCAGTGGATGCTGAAGCACCACCAGGACGCGCTCGACACGCTGACTGAAGCGGGTCGCCGCTTCCCGGAAAACAGCCAGTTCGAGCGCCGTCAGGTGTTCTATCTGATCGAGCTGGGACTGAACGCCGAGGCCGCCGAAGTCGGCCAACACTACCTCAGTCGCAGCGAAGGCAAGGTCGAGGACTATGTCGCCATCGGCACCGCGCTTCGCCGCACACGCGCCTACGACGCAGCATTGGGCTTCCTCGAAAAGGCGCGACTGATGTTCCCCGGTAACGGCATGGTCGCGCGCGCGCTGGCGCAGGCCTGGGCCGAAAAGGGCAACCCGCTGGCCGCTGCCGAGATCCTCGCCCAGCAGGCCGAGCTGGAGCCGGTCCTGTTCCCGGAAGCCGCCGAGCTGATGCGTCGTGCCGGCAACCTCAGTCGCGCACTCACGCTCAACGCGCGCATCGCCGACTCGGGCAAGAAGATGAAGCAGCGCGTCGGTCTGTTGCTGGCCATGCGTCGCTACGAGGAAGTCGCCTCGCTGGAGTCGGCGCTGTCGCGCGCACGACTCCTCGACGACGAATCCCTGCGCTACGCGCTGGCCTACGCCTTCTACCAGAGCGGCAAGTTCGATGACGCCGAGCGCAACCTGACGGCGCTCAAGCAGCCCGAACTGTTCCGCAAGGCCACCGAATTGCGGCGGTTGATGCAGGATTGTGCGAATAGTCGGTGGACCTGCTCGTGATGCACGTGACTTGTTCGCTTTTGAGCAAGAGCTTTCGTTCGCCTTCGGCGACCGAGTTCATTTCTCTTGCTTGTCCAAGAGAAACCGAACCAAAGAGAAGTCGAACGCGACTGCCGTCGCGTGAGGCCCGCGTTCGCGCCCGGCTGCGCCGGGTTCGTGGGTCGGAGCCGGGGTTTTCGACAGTGCATCCTTGCACTGACGAAAACGCGCGTACTTCCTGTACGCGTCCGCTGTGCGGCCTGATCGTCTCCGCCCCACCGCTACCGAGGGGGCCCGAAGATCGTCGCAAGCTGCGGCTTCGCTGCTCCTTGATCCCGTGGGAGCGCCGAGTAGCGGAGGAATCCGGCGGGGAAAGGCGCGTTTGTTTGAGGCCATGGATGGCCGAG
>JAGRJX010000020.1 GCA_020442545.1 Lysobacterales bacterium | reverse complement strand
CCCGGAAAGCTACAATCATCGCCGCCACGATGGGCGAGGCGCTTGACGTTGTAGCTCCCTCTCTCACCCCGGAAAGCTACAATCTCCAATTGATAACTCCCTGTTCTGAAGGGAGTTTCTTTTTTCTGGCGGCGAGAAAAAGCGAGGCTAAAGCAGCAGGAGTTGGTGTACGGCAACGGTTTCTTCTTGCACGGTCTGGGTGCCGACCAGGATTTCCATACCGGCGTACTGCTTTTCGCTGACCTTCATGCAGCGCACCGAGCCCTTCTTCGGCAGGTTGGCTGAAAGGCGTTGCTGGTGCTTGGTCACGTCATCCGCGCCATTGACGATGCGTGCGTACACCGACCATTGCAGCATGTCGTATCCGTCTTTCAGCAGAAACCGGCGAAACAGCGTGTAGGCGCGTTTGTCCGCCTTGGTCACCGTGGGCAGATCGAAGAACACCAGCAGGCGCATAAAACGTCGGGTCTCCCTGCTCATGGATGATTATCCGTCAAGCCGGAAAGCCGGCCAATCCAGTTCGCTGATGCGGGCGTGATCGCAGTAGCGCCCCAGACTTTCGACCATGTGCTCGATGGCGGCAAGGATGTTCATGGCTCCGCTCTTCATCTGCACGTCGAAATACAGCAATTGCACCAATGCGGCCTTGTCGCTTTTTTGCAGCGCGCCGGGATCTTTCAGCACGTTGCCGCGCACCCAGGCATCGACGAACGGGCGCAGCGGTTCGATCAGGTCGTCGGCCAGATTGAAGGCGTTGAGCTGGCTCCGATGATGCAAACCGAACGCAGGCAGAAAGCCGTGCGTCACCAGCGCTCGTGCGATGGCCGCACGCAGGATGGCGTAGCCGTAGTTGAGCGCTGAATTGACCCAGCGGTCTTCATCGCGGGTGAAACGCGCGCCGAACAGTTCGGCAAAGTAGTAGCGTGCGCCAGCGCTTTCCCGGTTGTCAGGATCGCCGGAGCGGACCATCCCGGCCTGCTTGAACAGGAAATCGCCCGCGCCAGGCCTGAACCGGCTCAGGCATTGGCCCTGATTTCGCAGCTTCTGCTGCACCAGGCTGCGCCATGCGCGCTTCTTCTGCGGCAAGCTCAGCGCCAGTTGCTTGTGCATCACCCGCATGGTGCGGCTGTGTGGCAGGTAGGGCAGCAACGTGCCGTTGGGATGGTGGCTCGCGTCACAGGTGATGACCGCAATGGCGTGAGCGGCAAATTCGGACAGCAGCGCACCGGTAACCACCGTTTGTGGCGTGTCCAGCACCAGCACGCAGAGGTCTTCCAGCGGCAGTGTGACGCTGTCGCCTTCGCCCTGTTCCAGCAGCAGTTGCCGGTTCTTCACCGACAGCCGTGCCGGCTTGCTGACGATGACGCTACGCCAGCCCACGCCTCGGCTCCGGCGTGGCCGGGTAGATGCGGCCAAGGACATCAACGTTGAGTTTTTCAAGCCTAAGCGCGGTTTTTACGCCTACGCCACGGACTTGTCCGTCTTTACCGAGTGCGGTGTTTCGATCATGAAGCCAAACCGAAACCGCAGCAGTGGAACGGTCGCATCCGGCGAAATAGCCCATCAGTGGCGGCTTGCCCTTCTGTTCGAGTTCGATCAGATCGTTGGGGTACAGCGAGAACAGAAACTGGTCGTCATCGACCGGCGTCCATTGGTCTTCGCTCTTGAATGCGACAATGGCGCGCATCGGCAATTCCTTGACGCGGTGATGCACATACACCGGCACCAGGTGGTACTTCCCGTCCTTGCGAAAAACGTCAACGCGCACCATCGAGGCGTTCTGTGCCAGACCGCCGCGTACATCCAGGCCGGTCATCGGCCCCGCATTGAGCTTCACTGACTTGATCACTGGTCCGGTGAATGGCCCGTCAGGCGGGTCACTCTTCAGAGGTTTGCGTGGATAGGCCTTGATCGAGTCCTTGCGTGGCTTGTCACCGCGATCCGCAAGCCAAAGCCGCAAGGCATGGATCATGCGCTCATTGCGATGAGCATCCACGAGGTCATCCAGCCGCTCCGGCGTCAGGCGGTACTTGCGTGCCGCACCCATGCCGGATTCATCGAACAGGCCGATCTTCTCGATAGCCATGCCCTGTAATTCTGTCGATGTGGCGGGGCGTGAACGCTTGCCTTGCTTGCTTTTGTCCGTCACCAACAGCCGCTGAAATTCGGAAGGTTTGGCGTAAATCGTGTCCTTGTGTGCCGCGCCCCCATTGCGCCGTTGTGGCGCACGCGAGACGAATAGCGGACGCGCGGTCTGTAGCGCGGATTGGTCGTAGCGCGGGTGGCCGGCATCGTCTTTCAGCGTGCGCAGGTTTTCGAGCAGCGTCTCTACCGTCGTGTCTTCCAGCACTTTGCCGGTACTGCGCTCGATGCCCACCCGCCAGCACAGCTCGTCGGCGAAATGCGCGAACGGCACCGGGAAGTGGTTCTCCAGCCGGCGCAGTGCGGCGATGTCCAGCACCTCGCCGGTTTCTGCATCCCGGAAGCCTTCTCGTGCGCCCTTCAACTCCTTGCGTCGTGAGTAATCCGATAGCCGCTTGACCATGCCGTGGCTACAGGCGGCCACCACTGCCGCATCCAGCGCATGGTGACGATCACTGCCTTCGCGAAGCTTGGCCAGCCCCCAGCGCGCGCGCAGGAAACCGGTCAACTGGCCGCTGACCACAACGCAGCGCTTGCTGTCGCCGCTCAGCTGCAGGTTGTCTTCGACGTACTGCTTGATGAACCGGCAGATGTAGCGGGTGTCGTTGAGGTTGCGAGCCTTGAAACCTTCGGCTTCCTCACGCCCGTAGTTCTTTCGCAACAAGCGGTTGCGCTTGGCCAGACGGTAGGAATGGTTGCTTTCCACCCACGCGGAATACTTTTGCCATTGCGGGCTGTCTTCCGCGCCACCGAGGTACTCGAACGGGGTGCGATTTCCCTTGTCCTGGTTGCATTTGGTATGTACGACGACCTTGTTGTTGCGGCTGTCGTCGTAGCTGCGCGAATACGGCAAGGCATGATCGACTTGCGCGTAGTTGTCATCGCTCAGAACCTGATTCAAATCCAGCGCGCTGATGCAATACGCGCATTTCCCGCCTTGCTCGCGGTAGAACCGGTATTTCTCGAACATGCGCCCTTTGGGGCGCGTGCCACCGAGCAGTGCAGCCAGTTCGCTACGGGCCTTTTCGTTCTCTTCGGCATATTCCTTTTGCGCCTTGCCGACCTTCAGTCGCTCGTCCAGCGGGCGGGAAAGGTCGCGCGCCATTTCGATATGCACCGCTGCCGGCGAGCCGTATTCCCGGATGATGGCGTTGACCACCTTGCGCGTCTGGTTGAGCGCACGCAGCACCACCGGGTTGCGTGGTACGTCAATGTCGTCGCGGAACAGCATCTTGCCGTCCTTGTCGCGAGCGGAATAGAACGACGGCAGATACAGCATCTTCCCGGCATCGGGCTTGACGAGCTGGCTGTGGTGCTCGTAGCCGGCCGCTTTCACCGCATCGTCGTAGCGCAGGCCTTTTTCCATCGCCGGCACGATCCTGCGCAGCGCCTTCAACGACAGATTGCTGAACTTGTCGAAGCTGACCGCAAGCAGGGCGGCGATCATCCGCTCGCCGCCCGGCAGATTCAGCTTGAGCAGCTCGCGTTCGATTTCACCATCGTCCTTGTAAACGCTCAATACCACGGCGATCTGATCCAAAGTATCCGGGTTGCCTTCCATCGCTTCACAAGAAATCTTCTTCCACTCGGCCTCCAGGCCGGCCTCCTTCAAGGCTTTGGCGAGCGTGGAAAACGCCGGAACCTTGCTCAGGGCTTCCTTTTCCTTGTCGTCATTGATGCCGACGAAATTGAAGTGATCCAACCCGGCTTTTTCCAGCGCGGAACGCAGTTGTTTGTAGGTCACCGTGCCATTGGCATGGCCATAGGGAAGTGGCAGGGCGATGCGACGTTCATCCTCATTCAAGCCGCGTGCCACGCCGTTGACCACGATGCGCAGGTTGTTGAGCCGGGTCAGCCAGACATGCCGCTCTGCGCTGAAGCTGGCCTTGGGCGCGCGCTTCTCTTGCTCCTCGAAGGTGCAATGACCCAGCATATTCAACAGGTTTTCGCCGGAAAGTGCCGGCTTCACTTCCCAGAACAGGCCGCTGCGTTGATCGCCGTTGCCGCGAATCTCTGTCTCCAGTTCCACGTTTGCATACGGATTGCCGAATCCGCGCTGTGCCACGAACAGCATGCCGAGCTCGGCATCCAGCAACACCCGTGACAGGGCTTTGTCGTAGCTGCCAGCCTTGTTGCGTTGCGCTTCAGGGAACTCCGACAACACCATTTCGGCCGCAGTGCGGTATCCCTTTTCATTCATCAGTGCGGTTGTTTTCGACAGCCCTTGCTTGACGCTGCCGCCTTTCGCACCGGCTTCGCTCTCTTGTTTGGCCTGCTCGGCCTTGCTGTACCAGTGGAAGCCGCGATGCTTGCAAAGGTGGTAGATCACCCGCGCCCATTCCTCACCGTCAAGCGGGCGATCAAGCGCTTCGACGCGCAGCTTCCACAGGTTCGGGGTTGGAAAACCTTTGGGTGGCCTGTTCTGCTTCAATATCGATGCATCGCGCACCAGGCCTTCGTCGGTGAGTAGTCGCGCCAGCGTGGTCAGCCGCCATGCACGACGATACAGGCGGCGGCGCAACAGACGCGCTTCGCGACGAACCTTGTTCAGCGGTTCGCCCCTGTCCGGGGTTTCCGCCTTGTCGAAGGCGCGGACGCCAAGGTCGATGATCCGGTTGCCGCCGAGAACGCACCAGCCCACCGAGGCGATGCCGATATCGAGGCCAAGCGAATAGGTCTGTTGCGTCATGTGACTTCTCCTGCTAGTTTTGTCGGGTAGCTTTCCGGGGTGAGAGCCGTTGCTACAATAAGATTCAATTCGAATCCAAAACCCGCCGCAAGGCGGGTTTTTCGTTGTCCGAAGCTGTCGGTTTCCCGGTCGTCAGTGCCATGATGCCCAGAAGGTTCTTGTTCTGTGCGGGTTCTTGCGCCGACAAGACGTCGGAGGGGCGGCCAGTCTGCTGCTGACTCCAGGTCAGATGTCGCATGAATGACAATGGCATCGTATCGTTGACTTGTAGACTGTTGTTGTCTCGTCGTTTGCGACCGCCTATCCAGTTCTTTCCGGGAATCCGTCACCATGTTCGACTTCAAACTTGGCCA
>JAGRJX010000161.1 GCA_020442545.1 Lysobacterales bacterium | reverse complement strand
GGATACTTGTTCAGCGTTGCCCTAAACAATGTCCACACACAGCGGCCAGTTCATGGTTGGCGAGCATTGGCCGCGGGCCGCGATGTGGCCGATGAACACTCAAGCCACGTGAGCGGTGACCTAAGGCAACACGGAAAAAGTATCCGCCACCGGCATGATGCCTCGATCGTTCGCCAGTCGTGCTGCAGGCCGCAGGCAATGCTCGCTGCCCTGGCAAGGACTGGGACGCGAGTGGCGGGCGATGGAGGCATCACCCCGTCATCGGAAATCCATCGGTTGGGGCCGCACGCCCGCCGCACGGCTCCGCGCGCCGTCGTCTCGACAGACGGCCAGTCTGCCTTCGCCGACGCCGCTCGATCCGCACGACGGGCGTGCGGTGACGGCGGCAGGTACTTGTTCAGCGTTGCCCTAAGCTGGCGGGCGCCGGCCTAGAACGGCAGATCCAGCACGGCGTCCAGCGCCAGCAGCTGGGCACGGAAGGCATCCTGGATACGCGACAATGCTTCGCCGTTGTCGGCGTCGAACCGGAGTACCAGTGACGGGGTGGTGTTCGAGGCGCGAACCAGTCCCCAGCCATCCGGCCAGTCCGCGCGAATGCCGTCGATGTTGGACAACTTCGCCCCTTCGAATTTGGCCTCGCGCTGGAATCGCTGAATGAAGGCGTAATGCTCCCCTTCCTTCATGGCGATCTTCAGCTCCGGAGTGCTCACCCCCTTGGGCAGCTCGGCAAACACTTCGCTGGGTTCACGCGGGTCCATGGCCAGGATTTCCAGCAACCGTGCCGCGGAATAGATACCGTCATCGAATCCGAACCAGCGTTCCTTGAAAAAGAAGTGCCCGCTCATCTCCCCGGCCAGCTCCGCATCGGTCTCCCTCATCTTGGCCTTGATCAACGAGTGCCCGGTTTTCCACATGATCGGACTGCCGCCGTGGCGCAGGATGTGACCGGCAAGGTGCCCGGTGCACTTCACGTCGTAGATCACGCTGGCACCCGGATTGCGCATCAGCACGTCCTGCGCGAAGAGCATCAGCAGCCGATCCGGATAGATGATCTCTCCTTCACGCGTGACCACGCCAAGTCGATCACCGTCGCCATCGAAAGCAATGCCAAGATCGGCGTCGAGCTTCTGCACGAAGGTGATCAGGTCACGGAGATTTTCGGGATCGCTGGGATCCGGGTGGTGGTTCGGGAACTCGCCGTCCACCTCGCAGTACAGCGGCACGACTTCGCAGCCGATGGATTCCAGAACTTGTGGCGCAACGATGCCAGCAATGCCGTTGCCGGCATCCGCCACGACTTTCAGCGAGCGCTCGATCTGAACATCACCGGCGATCCGGTCGATGTAGTCGGCGCCGACATTGATATGCTGCAGCCCACCGTTGCCGCCCGACTCCAGATCGTCTTCGGCGATCCGCGCGTAAATGTCCTGGATGGCATCTCCGGACAGCGTCTCGCCGCCCACGACGATCTTGAAGCCGTTGTAGTCCGCCGGGTTGTGGCTGCCGGTTACGGCAATGCCGCTGCCGGTATTGAGGTGGTGGGTGGCGAAGTAGACCACCGGCGTCGGCGCCTGACCGATGTCAATCACGTCACAGCCGGCCTTGCGCAGCCCGACGATCAGTTCGGCGGCAAGGTTCGGGCCTGACTCGCGGCCATCACGTCCTACCACGATCTCCCGCAGGCCCTTGCGCTGCATCAAGGTTCCCACCGACTGACCGATGAGACGGGCGATCCCGCCGTCCAGACTGGTACCAACCACGCCACGGATGTCGTACGCGCGGAAGATGGCCCGATCGATGTCGACGGGTTCTGCCTGCGTTCCCAGCTCCGAACTGTCCCCGGCCTTGTCGGGCTTGCCCTTGACCAGCACCCGCTTCTCACGGGTGACGATCTTCTCGATGATGATCTCGTTCGGCTTGCGCCGCCAAAGCCACAGGCACACAGCGCCCAGCAGCGCCAGCAGCAGCGCCAGCCGCATCAGCAGAATGCCGCTCAAGCCCATCACCAGCACTGCGCTCGGGCTGCCCGATACGGCCTGCAACGACGTGCCCGGGACAGGGACTCCGGTTGCGCGGTCCGCCAATCCCCTGTCACCAGCCTCAACCAGCACCTCGTCGCCCTGACGCAATGCCAGATAGCCGCCGGGTGGCACGTTCTCGGATACCAGCTGCGCCAACGACGGAATGGCGACACGGCCGTAAGCCATGGCGATCATCTGGCCGCGCTCGTGCACCGGCGCGGCCAGCTCCATCATGATGTTCCCCTGGCGTTTGGCAAAGGCATTGCTGGCCATCGCGCTGCTGGCCGAATCCTGCAGAACTGCCAGCCGCGAATAGCCGAAGGCGCGAAGATCACTGTCGTAGGCTTCGCGCAGGTCCGGCGAGTAGAGCGAAACCTCGCTCAGTTCGGGCCAGCGTGACTTCAAAATGCGGGCGGCTTCCTCATAGTCGCCGGACTTGGCCGCCGCAAGGACTTCCGGACTCTGCAGCAGGCCGGCGAAACGCTGTCTCGGTTCGGTAGGCAGGCTGGCCACCGCACCAGCAACGCGATCACGCGCACCCTCGCCGCGCGCCGAAGCGCCCTCGGCGTTGATCTGATCGAGCGCGCGCCAGCCGACCAGCGCGGCCAGCACCCAGAACACCGCAACCAGCGCCGGCAGCCCCATAGGCGGCAGTCCGGGCAGGCGACCGCGACCCTTGGCCGGCGAATCCGTCGCTGCGGGGCTGTCACCGGCGGATTCCGGCTCGTCCGGCGTCCCGGCCTTCGGTGTGTCCTGCTCCTTCGGCTCCATCGGCGTTTTGTCTTCCTGCGCCATGCTGCTCCCCTGTCTATCGCGTGCCCGTATGGCCGAAGCCGCCATCGCCACGCGTACTTTCCGCAAAGGCGTCGACCACCTCGAACGCAACCCGCTCCACCGGCATGAACACCAGTTGAGCGATACGATCCCCCGGCTCGATGGTAATCGGCGCTCGCCCTCGGTTCCAGCACGAAATCATCAGGGGGCCCTGATAGTCAGCATCGATCAGGCCAACGCTATTGCCGAGCACCAGTCCATTGCGGTGGCCGAGGCCGGACCGCGGCAGGATCACCGCACACAGCAACGGGTCCGCGATGTGAATGGCCATGCCGCTGGGTACCAGCTCGCAATCACCTGGCTGCAGTACCAGCATCGAGCCCAGCATCGCGCGCAGATCCATGCCTGCCGAGCCCGGCGTGGCGTAGTCGGGAATCGCATATTCGCTGCCCAGGCGCGGATCCAGCAGTTTCAGTGACACGCGCTTCACGATGCGACCCCGCGTTGGTTGTGGCCGTCCCGATCAGCGATCCTGCGCACCATCAGTGCCAATAGCTGCCGCGCGACATCGCGCTTGTCGGCCAGCGCGATCTCGGCATCGCCGCCGTTCCAATAGACCGTCAGCGCGTTCTCGGCTGACTCAAAGCCGGAACCGTGCATACCCACGCGATTGGCGGCAATCATGTCCAGCCGTTTGCTGGAAAGCTTTTCCCGCGCATGCTGTTCGACGTCCTCGGTCTCGGCCGCGAAACCGACCAGAAACGGGCGGTCCGCGCGCTGCGACAGTTCGGCGAGGATGTCCGGATTGCGCACCAGCTTCACTTCGAGCTCGGCATCGCCCTTCTTGATCTTGCTGCCGGAAACCAGCGCCGGACGGAAATCCGCCACCGCCGCCGCCGAGATGAAGGCCACCTTGCCCTGCACTTCGGCGTCCACCGCGGCCTGCATGTCCAACGCGCTGCGCACGTCGATGCGGCGCACGCCGGCTGGCGTGGCCAGCGACACCGGACCGCTGACCAGGGTGACTTTGGCACCGGCGGTCGCCGCGATCTCGGCAATGGCGTAGCCCATGCGTCCGGAGCTGCGGTTGCCGAGATAGCGCACCGGGTCGATGTCCTCGAACGTGGGGCCGGCGCTCACCAGTAGCGGCATGCCGGCCAGCCCTGCCAACTCAACGTCGTCGCTGCACGCCCCGAGCACGGCGCGGGCGATGGCGCCCGGTTCGAGCATGCGCCCTGGGCCCACATCACCGCAGGCCTGGTCGCCTACGGCCGGGCCGAGCAGGCTGACACCGCGGGCGCGCAGTTTCGACAGGTTGACCTGCGTGGCCGGGTGCGCCCACATCTGCTGGTTCATGGCCGGGGCCAGCCACAGTGGCGCCTTGCTCGCCAGCACCAGCGTGGTCAGCAGGTCATCGGCCATGCCGGCCGCCAGGCGCGCCATGAGGTCAGCCGTCGCAGGGGCGATAAGCAGCTGATCCGCCCAGCGCGCCAGTTCGATGTGGCCCATCGCCGCTTCGGCCTCGGCGTCCCACAGCGATGTCCGCACCGGGTTGCCCGACAGCGCCTGGAACGTCGCCTCACCCACCAACTGCTGCGCCGAGGCGGTCATCACCACGCGCACGTCGGCACCGCCATCGCGGAGACGACGGACCAGTTCGGCGGACTTGTAGGCCGCGATGCCGCCGCCGATGCCCAGCAGGACCCGCGTGGCAGCGACAGGCAGCGCGGAAGATGGAATGCTCACCTCGGATTTGTCCTACCCGAAACCTGCCGCCAAGCTTACCGGATGATGGCTCCCAGGCCGATGGGCAGCAGCCGTCTGCAGCGGCAACACTGGTCGCATGAGCATCCGAGACTGGCCTGAAAACGAACGTCCCCGTGAGAAACTGCTGTCGCGTGGTGCCGCCGCACTGAGCGAAGCCGAACTGCTGGCCGTCTTTCTTGGCTCCGGCACGCGCGGCCTGAGTGCCGTCGACCTCGGCCGCAACCTGTTGCGCGACGCTGGCTCGCTGCGTGGCCTGCTGGGTCTGGATGCCGACGAACTGGCAGCGCTGCCGGGTCTTGGCCCGGCGCGTGCGTCAAAGTTGAAAGCAGCGCTGGAGCTGACTACCCGCCATCTGGCGCAATCACTGGATCGGGATGATGCCATCCGTGATCCCGGCCACGCCGGCAGCTATTTCGCCAGCCGCCTGCGTGACCACCCACACGAGGTTTTCGCCTGCCTGTTCCTCGATACCCGGCACCGGCGCATCGCCTTCGAGGAACTGTTTCGCGGCAGCATCGACGGCGCGGAAGTGCATCCGCGTGAAGTCGTGCGCCGCTGCCTGAAGCACAACGCGGCGGCGGTGATCTTCGGCCACAACCATCCCAGCGGCGTTGCCGAACCCAGTGCGGCCGACCGCGCCATCACCGCGCGGCTGCGCGATGCGCTGGCGCTGGTCGACGTACGCGTGCTCGATCATTTCGTGGTCGGCGACGGGATGCCGGTGTCACTGGCGGCAAGGGGCTGGCTCTGAACAACGCCCGCCCTGGCCCGCACGGCGGTTTCTTGCCGCCGCAGCCTGCACCTATACTGCAGCCATCAGAAGACAGAGTGGCTGGAGCAAACGGTGATTCTTGGGCTGGCCCCGGATTTCACAAGCGATGCGGTGGAGAGGCGGCTTCCG
Source organism: Lysobacterales bacterium (assembly GCA_020442545.1). GTDB lineage: Bacteria > Pseudomonadota > Gammaproteobacteria > Xanthomonadales > Xanthomonadaceae > JACKOX01. The sequence continues at coordinate 6,148 of JAGRJX010000161.1, read as the reverse complement.
GACGTCGCCAGCGCCGTCGAGTGTCTGTCGCGGCATGGCGACAGCTTTGAAGCCGCCCTGGCGCAGCGCCGCCAGCAGTTGCTGGGTCAGTTCGGCCACTCATGCTCGGACGAAGTTGACCGCCACCACGACGCCGTGCGCCTCGGGCTTGCGCGATTCGGCATGCGCCACGGCCACTGGGGCGACGATTTCCACCCCTACCACAACGAGCATCATGCCCAGGAAATCCTGTTTCGCCGCATCGACCGGCTGCTCGACGTGCATGGCCTCGACGCCCTGCCGCTGCAAGACTGGCTGGCGCTGGCGCTGTTCGCCGTCTGCCACGACCTGCGCCAGCGCGAGGCGGCGGATTTTTCGCGACCGGTCGGCAACAACGAGGCGGCCAGCATCAGCGAAACTGCACGCATTCTCGACATCTGCGGCTTCGATGCGTCACGCCACCACAACCAGTATGTCGCGCTGGAGCTGATGATCGCCGGCTCCACCTTCGATCCGCGTCCGGCGCCGGAGCCATCGCATTTCAACGCCGCCGAAGTGGTCACCAGCGGCGGCGCACTGGCCCCCGACCTGCCGCAGATGGTGCGGGCGGTCGACCCGGCGCTGATGGACGATCCGGACGTACAGCGCGGCCTGAGGCTGGCGCTGATCGCCTCCGATCTCGACACCGCCAACGTCGGCGAAGCGTTTCCCAGCTTTGCCGAAAGTTCGGCGCGGCTGTGCCGTGAACGCGAGATGCTGGCCGGCCGCGGGCTGGACAACGAGGATTCGCTACGGCCCTGCCTCGGTTTCCTCAGCAACGGGCAGGAACATTATTTTTTCCGCCTGCACCGTTTCCATTCGACGCTGGGGCGCGACGCCTATGCCAACGGCAAGGCTGCCAACGCCGAACGCCTGCGCAGGCTGATCGCCGCGCTGCGCGAGGAGTTTGAGCAGACCGATGGCCGCACCGGCAACGATGTTCTGATGAGCTTCTCGCGCCTGAGTCTGATCGACTGAAGCGGTCGGCAATCGCGGGAGTTGCCCGGGACACCAGGCGTCGACGCCGCCCGAAGAGCCGAAGGCCGGGCAACCCCTTGCCCGGCCTCCTGCAGTTGCCTCTTGCGACCGCCGCTTACGGCAGGTTGACTGTCCAGCCGGCCGTCCAGTTGTCGTTCGGACCGCTGAATGCACCGCGGTAGGTGGTCGGCACGAAGAACGGATCGCTCGGCGACATGCCACCCGTCAGCACCGGCGAACCGGCCTGCGGCAGGAAGCCATCCAGCATCGGGTCGCCCTGGCCGTTGCCGGTACCCGCGTTGTACCAGGCGCTGACTGCGTACGGATCACCACCGTCATCCTCGAACGTGCCGTTGTCGCACTGGCCCATGAAGCTGTTGTTGATCTGCAGCGTGCCCTGCGCAGCCGCCGTGCCCTGGCCGAAGGTGCCGGCGTCATCGAGGTTCAGGCAGGTGTCGCGGAAATCGGTGGCGACGATATTGTGGAAGTAACCACCCATGCCACGACGCAGGCGAATCGCCTCGTTGCCGACCGGACCACCGACCAGGGTTACATTGGAAACCGTCGGGCTGGTGCGCGGCTCCTTGTCGTTGTTGGAACGGTCATTGTCCGCCTCGATGCCATTGGAGTCGTCGCCGGCATCCGTGTTGATGCCCTGGTAGATCAGCGCGTGCTGAATCTTGCCGGTGTAGCCCTGGTCGAAGTCCAGGCAGTCGTCACCCATGTTCGAGCAGACCACGTGGGTCGCATTGACGCTGCCGCCGAAGAACTCGATGCCGTCATCCAGACCACCATCGACCTGCACGTGATCGATTTCCGTACCCGAGCCAACGCCCAGCAGGGTCAGCGAGTTCAGCTCTTCGTCCGGGTTGACCAGCTGGCCTGCCCACAGGATGCGCACGTAGCGCAGTCGGCCGGAGTTGTCGTCGAGCACGTCGCCGCCGTAGTTGATGTCGCTGTCGGCCTCGAAGGCACAGCCCAGCTCGATACCCGCCGCGTCGTTGCAGGTCGAGCGACCGGCGAGCACCAGGCCAGCCCAGGAACCCGGGAAGGCTTCCGGACCGGTGAAGGTGATGGGCAGGTCAGGCGTACCGACCGCAAAAATCTGCGCGTCCGGGTTGACCAGGATGAAGTTCGGCTGCGCGCTGCTGGTGGAGCCTTGCACGGTCACGCCCGGCGCCACGGTCAGCCGACCGCCGGCCTCGACCGACACCTTGCCTTCGACGATGTACTTCTTGCCGTACGGCAGGTACTGGTCGCCGGCGATGCTGTTCGGCAACTTGCAGTCCTCGCCCATGGCGATGGTGCCTTGCGGGCAGCTGTTCATCGGGACGGCGCATTCGGAAGCATTCTGCGAATCCAGACCCAGGCTCGGCGCGAGATTGAAGCTGGCTACGTTCAGGCCGCTGCCTGCTGCTGGATGAAAGGTCATCTGGATGCTGTTGCAGGCAAAGTTGATGTCGACGGTGCCCATGTCGACTGCAGCTGGCGAGCCCGCCGCATCGAATTCACCGCCTTCAAAGGTGGCAACCGCGATACCGGTGTAGCTGTCGGCGCCGGGGTCGGCGACGAAACTCGTGCTCAGCCACACCGGGGTGCCGTCTGCGGCATAGGTGAAGAACGCGAAGAACACCAGATTCAGGGACGGAACATAGTCGATCAGCACACCCTTGTTGGTGCCAATGGCACTGCTATCGGTCCACGAGCCATCCAGGCTCTCGTTGAAGTTGTAGGCCGCTGTCGGGCCGCTGATGGCAACGCCACAGGCCAGCGCCAGCAGGGTCCGCTTGAAATTTCGCATGGTGAATCCTCGGGGTTCGGATGGTGGTCAACGGCGATTTCGCCGCCGTCGGCCCAAACTTTAGAAGCCGGAGGTTTCAGCATTGGTGCAGTCGTGTTTCGATTGCATTACAGCGTCGAAATCGCGTGCCAGATCAGAACTTCCATTCCAGCGAAAGGGACACGTCGCGACCTTTGCGGTAGCGGCGCGTGACCTGCTCATCCTGGGTGGTCAGGGCTTCCGGATCGAGCAGGTTCTTCAGCTTGGCCTTGAACTTCCAGCCGTCCCAGGGGAGCTTCCAGGCAAAGGTGAAGTCGAGCTGGTTGAAGGGCTGCTCGTAGAAGTCGGGCATGCCATCGGTGCCGACCTTGACGATGCGTGCTCCGAACACGTTGTAGAGCAGCGTGGCCTCGATGCGACCGTCCGCTTCCAGATAGGCCAGCGACACATTGCCAACGTAGGGCGACTGGCCCTGCAGCGCGCGCACACGATGGGTGAGGATGGTGTCGATGTCACCCAGATCGATCCCGGATTCGATTTTCGCGTAGTTCGCACCGACGTAGACTGACTCCCAGAAGCCGCCGCGCGCCCACGACGGCATCCACTTCGCCGACTTCAGCAAACCGAGGTTCCTGTAGACATCGAACTCGATACCGCGATTGGTGGCTTCCCTGGCGTTCTTCAGGGTCAGCAGATTGCCGGAGCTGGCGACTGACACCAGCTCGATCGGCGAGGCGAACTGCTTCTGGAATGCGGCGATTGACACGCTCTCGGTGGGCGAGAAGTAGTACTCCCAGCGCAGGTCGATGTTGCGGATCGATGTGGGCTCGAGATCAGGATTGCCGACCACCGATTCGTCCAGCACCGGATCGGTAAAGGGTGACGGCGACAGCTCGCGGAAGTCCGGGCGCGACACGGTTTCACTGAAGCCAAGGCGCAGCTGCGCCGTGTCCGAATAGGCCCACGTCAGGGCAGCAGTCGGCAGGTTGTCCCTGCTCTCGATACGGCCCACCTGCGCCGGTGCATCCGGCACGAAGGGGTTCTGGTTGATCGCTTCCTGGACGTTGCTTTCCTGGCGCACGCCGGCGGTTGCGCGCCACTTGCCGTAGCTGAGATCAGCAGATGCGTACCAGGCGTCGAGCGCCTGCGAGGCATCGTAGAAGTCGGTGGCTCGGCTAACCGACTGCAGCACCAGCCCGGTGCGCGGATCCTGGCCGATCTGGACCGGCGAGAAGATGTCCTCGATCGGACGCAGGGTATCGCCGCGATTGCCGCGGAAACGGAAGCGGCGGATCGCCGAGTCGCGATCACGGCGCAGCTGACTGGCGCCGGCACTCACACTCAGCGTGTCACCGGCATCGTTGAGCTGGAAAGGTATGGTCAGACCCAGCGAGATTTCGTCGACCTTGTCATTCAGCAGTTCGTAGCGCTGCTCATCCTCGGCCAGTCGATAGGCATTGCCGCTGGCGCTGAAGATTCGTCGGTTCTGGCGGCGATTGGGTACATCGCGAATCGCATGTGAGGTCGTGTACTGCCAATCGACCCGCAGGTCGTGTACGAACACCAGCGAGTGCGTGCCGCCGAGCTGGTAGGTGGTCAGCTCGTTCTCCAGCCACTCCAGCGAAGTAATCCGCTCCTGATTGCCGGAGCCGGTGTCGCCGGTGTCGATGCGCGTCTCGTCGCTGGACTGACGGACCTGCAGGGCCGTCGCGTTGATGCGATGGTGTTCACCGACCTCAAGCCCGGCCGAGAGGAAAGCCGCCGTATCGATGTTGCGGGTGGTCTGCTCGCGCTCATAGCCGGCGATGTTGATCAGCTCGTCCTGGTAGCGGCCGTACGAGGTGCGTTGCTCCTCGCGGTTGTCCCAGCCCTGCGACCAGCGCAACGCGGCGATGTAGCCGAGGCTCCAGTCGCCATCACTGAACTGGAAGTCATCGCCAAGCGAAACCGCCAGACTGCCGGACGGCCCCAGCCGATCCTGATGAACCTCATAGCCTTGCGCGGCAAGCGATTCGCCGATCCGCTCAAGCTCGACCGGATCATTGGTCAGCTCCGGATCAAGCAGCCCATCCGGCGCTTCACGCGAACTGCCGAAACCGGTCCAGTCGCTATCGCCGCCATCGTAGCGAAGGCCATCCTCGCCGGTAGTCCCATCGCCATGCCCGACGCTGCCGGATACCTTGAGCAGGAAGCCTTCCGGCACGCCACGGGTGCGCAGCTGGATGGTGCCGCCGCCGAATTCGCCGGGCATGTCGGCGGAATAGGTTTTCTGGACGACGATGCCGTTGAGGACTTCGGTGGGGAACAGATCCAGAGGAACCACTCGACGAGTCGGATCCGGCGACGGGATCTGTGCGCCGTTGAGCAGCGTCGAGGAATAGCGCTCGCCAAGGCCGCGCACGTAGATGAACTTGCCATCGACTAGCGTGAGGCCGGTAACGCGCTTCAAGGCGCCGGCGGCATCGGAATCGCCGTTGCGCGAAATCTGTTCCGCGCCAAGGATGTCGGTAACAGCCGAAGACGTGCGCTTCTCTTCAACGAAAGCTGCCAGCGAGCCTTCGACAAACGGCTCCAGCACCACGAACTCCGGCAGCTCAAGGCCGGCTGGCGTCAGTTCGATATCGCGCCTGACGTCGCTTTCAGCGGCAACAGCGATGCCGTCGATTGTCTGGCTGCTGAACTGAGCGGCGATCACCGAGATGGAGTAGTCGCCCGGCGGCAACGTCGCGTCGTAGCGGCCCTCGGCATCGGTGACGATATCCAGCGGCGTTCCGCTGACGTAGACACGTGCGCCGGCTACGGGCTTGCCATCCTCGGCGCTGAGCACGCGACCGGCGATCCGCCCCGGCGGGCCATCGGCGGCTGCGGTATCGGTACTCGCCGCCGTGCGGTCGGCATGCGAACTCTCGATGAACACACTCGGCGCGGACAGCGGGTCGTCCGGGTACATGGTGGCGATGAGCTGCGCGTTCTCCTCCGCGACAAGCTCGAGCTGCACGCGCAGCACTTCCTCGCCATCGCGCAGCACCGTCAGCAGGTGGCTGCCCGGCGTCACGTCGAGCAGGGCGGCGCCGTCCTCGTTGCTCTCGCCGGCCTCGTTGTCGTCGATACGGATCGACAAGCCACTCGCCGGCAACTGGTCGTCGAACAGCTGCAGATTCAGCTGCGCTGGTGCCGTCGATGTCGCTACCGTAGCCGGGGCTTCGGCGGCGCTGATCAGCGCGCTGTGAATGGCGAGGCTCAGCGCCAGGGTGGCGATGGTGAGGGGTTTTTTCATGGGGCGGCAACCATCGCCGGATGCTGGTTCTGTCCAGAAGCAAGATCTTTCACTGTCCCTTCGGGCCAGCGAGTTACTTCTCTTTGCTTGTCCAA
>JAGRJX010000160.1 GCA_020442545.1 Lysobacterales bacterium | reverse complement strand
CACATCGCCTCGCGGGTCACCTCGATCAGCCGCTTGGCCAGCACCGACGGTTCGCCGGCGACGAACATGCGGCTGTGGTCACCGTGCCAGCCATCCTTGATCACGGTGACATCGATATTGATGATGTCGCCATCCTTGAGGATCTTGGCCGGGCTCGGGATGCCGTGGCAGATGACGTTGTTGACCGAGGTGCAGCTGGTGGCCGGAAAGCCCTTGTAGCCGACGTTGGCCGGAATCGCCTTCAGCTCGTTGACGATGAAGTCATGGCAGCGGCGGTCCAGCTCCTCGGTGGTCACGCCCGGCTGGACGTATTCACCGATCATGTCCAGCACCTCGGCGACCATCCGGCCGGCAACGCGCATCTTCTCGATCTGTTCGGGGGTTTTGATGGTTACGCTCATCCACCAATTATCGCGTGCCGTCGCTGCGGTAACAATCCTGTGTGGACCGGCAAAGTATCGACGCGGGAAATAGTCCGTCAGCTTGTGGCACTCTTAGTAAGCGGCATCCCTAGCGGCTTACCCCCAAACCAGTTTCTTCACAAACACTTTCCCGTCGCCGTTGTTCACTTCCTATACGTCGCAGTTGGACTGGAGCATTTCGTGAGCGATAGTCATCGACGAGCAATGACGCTTGTGTCTGTTCTTTCGATCCTATGTAGCAGCGCCCTGAGCATTGCTGCGCAAGCCCCGGTGGAAAGCGTCATCCAGATTGCGAGTGGCGATAATCATGCCTGCGCACTTCTGGCCGGCGGGTCGGTGAAATGCTGGGGAGCAAATGACGAAGGCCAACTGGGAGATGGCGGCTATCAGGACGCCGTCGGTGCTGTCGACGTTGTCGGTTTGCGCGGCCCCGTGCAAACCATTGCTCTGGGAAAGCATTTTTCCTGCGCCCTGCTGGTGGATGGCAGCGTGCAATGCTGGGGAACCAATCAGCTTGGACAGCTTGGCAATGACGCGGCATACGCATCTCCGTTTCCTGTCGATGTCACTGACTTGCAGACCGGCGTTCAGGCCATCAGCGGCGGGAGTACCCATGCCTGCGGGTTGCTGGACAACGGAACACTGAGGTGCTGGGGAGGCAACCTGGAAAACCAACTGGGTGCGGAAACTCCCCTTCCACATGGAGTGACGAGGGAAGTCGACGGCCTGGGCGGCCCTGTTGAAGCTGTTGACCTCGGTGATGCACACAGCTGCGCACTTCTGATCAGCGGCAACGTGGAATGCTGGGGTTCGAATGCGTTCGGCCAACTCGGTGTGGTGGCGTCCGGGGCGATTGCGACACCCGCGGAGGTCACCAGCCTTGGCAACACTGTTCAATCCATCAGCATAGATGGCGCGCACGGCTGTGCGCTGATGGACAGTGGCGGCGTGAAGTGCTGGGGTGACAACCGACTCGGGCAGCGTGGAAACGGGACAACCATCAACAGCCACGATGCGGTAAACGTTGACGGCCTGTCCAGCGGCGTTGAGTCGATCGGCACCGGGTACGCGCACAGTTGTGCCATCGGTACTGACGGCGGTCTCTTGTGCTGGGGCGCGAACGGAAGCGGGCAGCTCGGCAACACCACGACGGCGCAGGCCAACGTTCCCGTCGCTGTATCCGGTCTCGTTGCCGAAGTGGGACAGGTTTCGGGCGGTAGAGACTTTTCCTGCGCTCGACTGACGGGTGGAGAAGCACGCTGCTGGGGAAACAACTTCACCGGGCAGCTCGGCATCGACAAGAAGACGTTCTCGACGCGCGCTGTCGACGTTTTTGCGCTTGGCGGTGAGGTACGACAAATCAGCGCAGGAAGCGGACATACCTGTGCCCGGCTTGTCGATGGCGGTCTGAAGTGCTGGGGATCAAATCAGTTCGGGCAACTGGGGGTTCTGCCCATCGGCCGCAGCGTTCCGATCCCAACAGCGACTCCGGGCCTAGCTGGTGACGTGGACTTCATCAGCGCAGGCGGAGGCTACACCTGCTCATTACTGAATCCGGGCGGCGTGAACTGCTGGGGTTTCAACTACCAGGGCCAGCTAGGCAACCGCAGCACCGAAGACTCCGTTTCACCTGTTGCTGCTGTTGGGCTCGCAAACGATGTTCAAACGGTGGAGGCGGGTGATGGTGCTCACAGCTGCGCGCTGCTCGACAACGGGGATGTGAAATGCTGGGGCAACAACGCGCAAGGACAACTGGGCACGGGTGACTTCGCCTCCTCACTGACGCCCGTGACCGTCATCGGCCTACCCGAACCGGCGACCCAAGTTGCACTGGGGCGCACGCATGCCTGTGCGTTGCTTCAGAGCGGAGCAGTGCGATGCTGGGGCAGCAATGCCCTGCGTCAACTTGGGGTGAACGAACCAGAAACCTCTCCCACGCCGATCCAAGTACAAACTCTTTTGTCCGCCGCAGTGAAAGTCGTCGCGCATGACTACGCCACCTGCGCGCTGCTCGATACCGGGAAGGTCCAATGCTGGGGGACGCTACCAACATCCCTCGCCGCGATGCCCTCCGTCGTCCCGGGTCTGACGGATGATTCTGTCGACATCACCGCTGGCAGTTCCTTCGCCTGCGCGGTCACGACGGAGGCTGCCGTCATGTGCTGGGGAAGCAACTTCTGGGGGCAGCTGGGAAATGGAACGCGCGCACTGTCACTTCATGCCACCGAAGTCCTTGGCCTCAGTGACGCAGCGCAATCGATCAGCGCAGGCGTAGATCATGCCTGTGCGGTGCTTGCGGACGGTTCCGTACAGTGCTGGGGTCATAACTATGGCGGACAACTGGGGAACGGCGATCGCGGAATCGAAACGACACCCCTGCCAGTCCGGCTGGGAGAGCGCATCTTCCGTAGCGGCCTGGAGCCCTGAGCAGCGTCGCCGTTTGATTGCGGCTGGTTATCCCGGCTTGCGCCGCCAGCTGCCAGCCGCCTATAATTCGCGGGCTTTGTCGGGCGTTTTTGCCCGTCAGGTCGTCCACGCCGGACGTCACCGGTGAATACACACCCGCGTCGCCAACCCGTTTCGGGGTGCCTCGTTCAGTCTGGACGAGGTCGAAACGGCCGCCGCGGGGAGGACCAACCCCGGAATTGTGTGCGAGTCCCTTCGCTTGGGATTGTCCGCTTGAAGCAGGCACATCCCTGCGCGGACAGCTCGAAAACGAGTCGCACTAATGCAATTCCATACTTTCATGAAGGAATTCAAAGATGCCCCAAGTCACCATGCGCCAGATGCTGGAAGC
>JAGRJX010000159.1 GCA_020442545.1 Lysobacterales bacterium | reverse complement strand
CGTTCTGGAACCTGGTCAACTGGGAGTTCGTGGCCAGCCAGATGGCGTAAGCCGCGTCACCCGCGTACTGCATGCAACGGCCGGGGCAATCCCGGCCGTTGTCGTTTCAGTTGTTGTGAACGGCAACCAGGACAGCCATGGTTGATGGCCTACTTTGTCAGCACCTCGATCACCGGCGCGACCTGCGCGTCGCGATTCAAGGCATCGCCAACCCGACGCAGGCCTTCCGCAAGCTCGGCGGCACTGTCCGCGCGCAGCGTGGCATGACCAACCTTGCGTCCGGGGCGCGATGACTTGCCGTAGTCGTGCCAATGACCGCCGGCTTCGCGCAGGATCGGCGTGGCTTCCGGCAGTTCGCCGATCCAGTTCAGCATGCAGGCCTGGCCGATCATCCGCGTGCTGCCCAGCGGCAGGCCGAGCACGGCGCGCAGGTGGTTCTCGAACTGCGAGGTCTCCGCGCCCTCGATGCTCCAGTGACCCGAGTTGTGTACGCGCGGCGCCATCTCGTTGGCCAGCAGTTCGTCGCCAACACAGAACAGCTCCAGCGCGAACACGCCGACGTAGTCCAGCGATTCGGCAATGGCGCGAGCGTGCGCAACCGCCTTTGTCGTCAGTGCGGCATCCACGCGCGCCGGTGCCAGGCTGGCGGAAAGCACGCCATCGACATGCCAGTTCTCGGTCAGCGGCCAATGCCGGAACTCGCCGGCGCGACTGCGCACGGCGATCACTGACAGTTCGCGCTCGAAGCGCACGAAGGCTTCGAGGATCAAGCCGACGGTGGAAGCCTGCGCGCCCAGCGCCTCCCACGCCGCATCGATATCATCGTTGCTGCGCAGCCGGAACTGGCCCTTGCCGTCGTAGCCGAGCCGGCGTGTCTTGAGGATGGCCGGGGTGTCAATACGCTCGACTGCTGCCTGAAGCGACTCGCGGCTGTCCACGTCCACGAACGGCGGCACCGGAATCCCGAGATCGACGAAAAGCGACTTCTCGACAAGACGGTCCTGGATCAGCCCCAGCGCACGCGGGTTGGGGAATACCGGAATGCGTTCGGCCAGCCATTCGGCACTCTCGGCGGGCACGTTCTCGAAGTCGAAGGTGGCCACGTCCACTGCGTTGGCAAACGCCGCCAGCGCCGCCTGGTCACGGTAGTCGCCCACCTGCATGGGCACGAACTGCCCGGCGCAGGCGTCGGCGCTGCTGTCCATCACGCGGTAGCGAAGTCCCAGTGGCGCGCCGGCCAGGGCCAGCATGCGGGCAAGCTGGCCGCCACCCAGAATACCGATGGTGGTCATGTCAGCCGATCACCCCTTGTCGACGCGCGGATCATCGTTGGCCAGCACGGCGTCGGTCTGCTCGGTTCGGAAAGCATCGAGGCGCTTCGCAATGTCCGGATGATCCGCGCCCAGCAGCGCGGCGGCGAACAGCGCGGCGTTGCCGGCACCCGCCTTGCCGATGGCGAAGGTCGCCACCGGAATGCCGGTCGGCATCTGCACGATCGACAGCAGCGAATCCATGCCACTGAGCGCCTTTGACTGCACCGGCACACCCAGCACCGGTACGGCCGTCTTCGCCGCCAGCATGCCCGGCAGGTGCGCCGCGCCGCCGGCGCCGGCGATGATGGCGCGCAGGCCGCGAGCCGCCGCCGTCTCCGCATACCAGAACAGTTTGTCCGGCGTGCGATGCGCGGACACCACCTCAACCTCATGCGCGACGCCCAGCCGCGACAGCATCTCGACCGCGTGCTGCATCGTGTCCCAGTCCGAGCGTGATCCCATGACCACGCCAATCAGTGGTTTGCTGGAAGCGGCCGCCGCTGTTGGCGATCCGCTGCTGCCTGCACTCATCTGCGGCTCCTGTCAAAACGACATTGTAAAGCCTGCGCCTTCCGTCGTCCGCCGACCCGGATTGGCCATTCGCGCGCAGCGGACCTGCAATCACGAGCAGATGTTGGATGCGGCTGGCATTCCTGACAGAATCAGCACTGACCAGATGGTGCCCCACGCGGCAAGACATTCCATGGCCCTCGACAAACGACTACTGGATATCCTGTGCTGCCCGAGCAGCAAGCAGCCCCTCCTGCCCCTGACCTCCGCGCAGCGCGCACGCCTGAACGCGGCGCTGGAAGGCGAGGGACTGCCGAACGGCACGGGTGATATCACGCGGACGCCAATTGCCGACGGGCTGATCACCCGCGACGGCAAGACTGTCTACCGAATCGATGACGGCATCCCGGTATTGCTGATCGACGAAGGCATCGATGCCCGTAGCATCGATGCCCTGGCCAACTGAGCTTTGTCCGTGCGCAGCCGCCCGCATCCAGTCCCCCGATGCCGGTCACGCTCGGGGCTGAAGAGGCAGCCTGGGGTGAGCGACATTGCACGGCGCTTCAGGCCTGTCATCCAGTGTCCCGATTGCACATGCCACCACCAATGAGCAGCGAAGCGAAGCAGCGCCTGATCAGGTCGCTGGACGGCCTGCTGCGGGCTCGCCTGATGCCGGCGCTGCAGGCACTGTTCGACGCGGTCGACGAAAACCTGTTCGAGATGGCGGAACACAGCGTCAACGGACGTCGCCAGCAGCTGCTCTTCGAGGGTTTGCACGAATGTCGACGCCAGCGCGCTCGGCTGCAAAGCGAAACCGTCGAAAGGTTTGTCGAACGCCTGACGGATACCAGCAGGGATCCGGTGCCCGGGAATGACGACGGCCTGAGCCTGGTTCCGAATGACGAACTCGAGGAGTCCGTGGCGGTCAGCGCGGCGGTGGACCGCTGCGAGAACGCCCACGCCAGAGCACTTCATGCGCTGGTTCAGCGATTTGCGTCCTTCTTCGAGGATGCCGGACTTGACGAGTCCAGGCTGCCGGTCGGCCCGCACCGCCTTGCGGCCACCTTCGTGGCCACCTGCCGTCGCCTGGACGTGGAGACCGAAGTACGCCTGGTGGTGTTCAAGCTTTTCGACCAGCATGTGCTCGGCACCCTGGGTTCGCTCTACTCCGAAATCAACCTGCAGCTTGCCGATGCCGGGGTACTCCCGACATTGAGCGCGAGCTCGCCAATTCCCGAGCGGCGCCCGCCACGAACGTCCGAACCAGCGGCGCCCCCGGCCCGTACCGAGCGCGAAGTGGACGAGGAGCTGGCGGCGGAGACGTCACGACTGGTCGGGCTGGCGCTGAACCTCCTTGCCGGTCGCAAGCAAGCGCAAGCTGACGGGGCCGACGCAGCCTCGGCAGGCGCTTCGGGCGAGCCGCTGACCGCGGCAACCCTACTCGGCGCCATGACCCGGGTCCAGCGACAGATAGCCAATCACCCCGAAACCACGCCAACAGCCGGTACGCTCAAGCAGCATATCCTGCAGGAAAGCGAGCGGCTTGGCGCCGGCAGTTCGCAGCTTCGCCAGCAGGATGAGCAGACCATCGACCTGCTGGGCCTGCTGTTTCGCTACGTCGAGCAGGACAGGAACCTGCCCGAGCCGTTGCAGCCGACGCTGGCGCGGATGCATCTGCCGATGCTGCAGACCGCGCTCAGTGAACCGGGCATGCTGGGCGACCAGCAGCACCCGGCCCGCCTGCTGCTTGACGAGCTTGGCAGCGCGGCGCAAGGCTGGAGCGCCAACGCCGACCCGGGCGAACGCATGCTGTCGCGCATCCGCAGCGTCGTCGACACGGTGGTCGGCAAGTACGAAGGTGACAGCGGCATCTTCGAGCGAGGTCTGCGCGAGTTTCGCGGATTTGTCGAGGCCACGCGCCGGCGCGCCGAGCTTTCCGAACAGCGTGCCGTGGAAGCAGTCCAGGGGCGCGAACGCCTGCAGCTGGCGCGATCCAAGGTCCGGCAGGCGCTGCAGTCACGGCTGCAGACTGCTGCACCTGTACCGTGGGTCCGCCAGGTGCTCAATCGCCCCTGGGCCAACTACCTGGTTCTGCTTTGGCTGCGTCAGGGTGAGCAGTCCGAAGCCTATGCCAACGCGCTCGGCTTTGTTGATGCGCTCATCTGGTGCGGACAGGTGGACGGCGAAACCGAAGATACACGGCGCTTGCGCAGCCAGCGGGCGGCGCTCGAGTCGCAGCTTCGCCAGGGACTGACCACCGTCGCCTACCACGACAGCGAAATCGAGGATCTTCTGACAGAGCTCAACGGCCTCCTGGCCTGGCGGCTGGGCGAAATCACGGCACCAGACTACCTGCAGCGGGGTGTCGAGAGCAGTGACGCCGCCGATTTCGGACCGGGTGCCAATGCCGAACCCGAGCTGGAAGATCAGCCGCTTCCCGATGATATCCCGCCGGCCACCCTTCAGCGGATTCGCGACCTGCGCCCCGGTGCGTGGATCGAATTCACCGGGGAGAATGGTGAGGTCGAGCGCGCCAAACTGTCCTGGATCAGTCCAATCAGCGGCCGTTGCCTGTTCGTCAACCGCACCGGCCTGAAGGTGGGCGAACGTCGCCCCATCGAACTGGTGGAGGATCTCGAGAAGGGCCTTGCCCGGGTGCTGGAGGCAGCCAGCCTCCTGCGTCGCGCCCTGAGCGCCGTGGTTGACGATCTCCGGGGAGACGAACAGGCCGACGGTCGCACGCCAGACGGCGATGCAAGCGCCCATGGCGAATGACGGCGACGCGCGGAGCGCCTTGGCGCTTCATGCGCCCGAACCGGACCAGATTCGCGCCTGCGTCGCGGCAGCGCTGGCCGAGGACATTGGCCGCGGCGACCTCAGCGCCGACCTGTTGCCCGCCGACACCGGCGTCGAGGCCCGAGTGATCTCCCGCCAGACCGCCGTGATCGCTGGCCGACCCTGGTTTGACGCCTGCTTCCATCAGGTGGAGGCCGGAGTTGCGATCGACTGGCAGGTTGCGGAAGGCGACACCGTCCAAGCGGACCAGGTGCTATGCCGGTTACGTGGCTCTGCACGCGCACTGGTGAGCGCGGAACGCTGTGCACTCAATTTCCTGCAGACGCTTTCCGCGACCGCAACTTCAACAGCGGCCTGCGTGGCCCAGATTCACGGAAGCACGGCGCAGATCCTCGACACCCGCAAGACCTTGCCGGGATTGCGGCTGGCGCAGAAATACGCCGTTCGCGCCGGCGGTGGCCGAAACCATCGTATGGGGCTCTACGACGCCATCATGCTCAAGGAGAACCACATCGCCGCCGCCGGGAGCATTGCCGCTGCGGTCACGCAGGCTGCCGACCGGCATCCGGACACACTGCTGATCTGCGAGGTCGAAAATCTGGACGAGCTGCACCAGGCGCTGGACGCAGGCGTCGCACATGTACTGCTCGACGAATTCAGCCTGGACGAGTTGCGTGATGCCGTTCGCATCAACGGCGGACGAGCGAAACTGGAGGCGTCCGGCGGCATCGAGCGTGACGGCCTTCGCGCCATTGCCGATACCGGCGTCGACTACATCTCGGTTGGCGCCATCACCAAGCACGTGCGCGCGGTGGATCTGTCGATGCGGGTTGCCGCTGTCGCCGCATGAGCGCCCTCAACGCAGCGCGAAATACCAAACCGCACCCGCAGCCAGTACCAGGGCAAGCAGAACGCCAATCACCAGCGGCAGCTTGCTTCCGGCACTCTCCGGGCGCAACGCGGATGGCGCGGTTGGCTTGTCGGCGCTGCGCGGAATTTCCATGCCCGGCGCGATCAGCATGAAGCGGATGCTGTCCAGGCGGAGCTCGTCGCCGGCCTTGAGCAGGCCCTGCTGCACGCGCTTGCCGTTGATGTAAGTGCCGTTGGCGGAGCCAAGATCCTCGACCAGCAGGCCTTCCGCGCCCGGCTTGATGCGGACATGGTGACGGGAAATCTCTTCGGCAGCGATCGGAATGTCGCAGTCGTGCTGGCGCCCGATGATCATTTCCTTGGCAATCGGGAAAGTCTTGCCGAAAGCAGCGCCCGAGACGCCGCGCAGGATCAGCTTGGGCAAGGCCATGCGCAGCTTGGTCGCACCGGTGTCATCCACATCAGCCTTCGAAGGAGGCGGCGCCGATGAAGCGCGCTCGATCGCCACCACCCGGGCCTGAACATCCGCAAATGCCAGCCGGTCGCCGGCACCGACGCTGGTTTCCCCGGTAACCGGTGTACCGTTGACGCTGATCCTGGCGCCCCCCAGCGGCCGCAGGCGCATGCTGCCAGCGGCCAGCTCGATCTCCGCGTGACTTGGCTGGATGCCATCAAGAGCGAGCTGCACCTCATTGCCGGCATCGCTGCCAACGCGGCTCACCCCATCGCTCAGAAGTATCTGCGAATGTTCCCCGTTCGGAAAAAGCAGCTTCATGTTTCCGCGTTCCCTTGTTGTTGTCCTGATTGCCGTATGACCGACCTCCCCGGTCGGCCCTTCCAGCCGATCATATGCTGCCGCGAGCGGCGCGGCAAAATCCATCGCGGCGCTTGCGCATGCGCCGCTCGGAAATCACACTTCCCGAATGACCGGAACCCTGATCGTTCTTCTGCTGGTCGGGCTGCTGATTGCCTTGTGGAGTGGTGCCCGCGATGCCCATGAACGAGCCCGACAGCTGGCCGCCAGGGCCTGCCAGCGCAGCGGCGTGCAGCTGCTCGACCAGACCGTGAGCCTCGACCATATCGGCCTGGGCCGAAGCGCAGACGGACGCCTGCGAATCAGCCGGCGCTATCGCTTCGACTATTCGCAGCGCGGCAGCGACCGGCGACGCGCGGCGCTGGCCATGCTCGGCAACGAATTGCTCTGGCTGCAAAATCCGGAACCGCGCGACGAACTCGATTTCGAGTGAAAACGAAACGCCCGGATTCTTGGTGCAAGACGCAAGCCGGACTGGCCGGCTACTTGACGACGCGCAGGTGCGGCGGACGCTTTCCGCCATTGCCGTCGTCGTCACCGTCACCGTCAGTATCCGGCGCCACCGTGCTGTCATCCTCATCGGCCGGCAACATCATGCCCTGACCGCTTTCCTGTGCGTAGATGGCGGCCACCGCGCTGATTGGCACCTCCACCGGAAACGCCTGACCCGAGAATCGCGCCTGGAAGCGGATCCAGTCATTACCGAGCTCAAGCCGCGCGACCGCGCGCTGCGCAACATTGAGCACCACGCGACCCTCCTTGACCGCCTGCGGCGGCACCACGACGCCATCGGCGGTCGCGTCAACCAGCAGATACGGCGTCATGGCGTTGTCGCTGATCCACTCGTAAATCGCCCGGATGAGGTACGGGCGATTCGAGGTCATGGGTACGGGTGTTTCGGACATCAGTCCGTCTCGCGCAGTGCGCGTTCTTCCGCAGTCAGGCTTCGAGCGAAGCCGGGATTGTTGAAGATGCGCTGACCATAGTCCTCGACCAGTTTCATGTCGCGATCCAGCTTCACGCCCAGCGCGGGCAACCGCCAGATGATCGGCGCCAGCGCGCAGTCGGCCAGGCTCATTTCGGAATTCAGGAAGAACTTGAAGGCCTTGAATAGCGGCACGGACGACAGCAGCAGTTCCTTCAGACGCTTGCGGGCAGCCTCGGCCTGCGTCCGCGTGCCGTATTGCACGGCCTGTACATGCGGCACCCAGTCGTGCTCCAGGCGCAGCATCGCCAGGCGCAGACGTGCCCGCGACAGCGGGTCAACGGGCATGAGCGGCGGGTGCGGATAGCGCTCGTCGATGTACTCGGTCACCACCGACGCCGAATACAGGACCAGGTCGCGATCCACCAGCGTCGGCACGGTGTGGTAGGGATTGAGGTCGATCAGGTCTTCCGGCGGATCGGTGGGGTCGACCGGAATCAGGTCGTAGCTGACGCCCTTGGCGGCCAGCACCAGGCGGACCCGATGACTGAGCACACAGTCTCGTGCGGAAAACAGCGTCAGGGCATTGCGCACACGCGGATTGGTTGCCATGGATACGGTTCTCCCCTGCCGTGGTGCCGGTCAGCGCGGGTCGCGGTCTGGCAAACGGCGACCCGCCGTGTTGCATCAATGCACGTCGCGCCAGAACTCCTTCTTGAGCAGCCAGGCCACGAACGTGAAGAATGCCAGGAACAGGATAACCCAGACGCCGACGGACTCGCGCTTCATCGCCGCCGGCTCACCCACATAAAGCAGAAAAGCGCTGATGTCGCGCGCCACCCGGTCGAACTGCTCGGCGTCAAGGCTGCCCGGCGACGCCAGTTCCAGACTCTCCAGGTGCGGCTGGGCGCCGTGTTCGGCATGACCATAGACCGGGCGCTGGATGCCCTGCAGCTCCCACAGTACATTCGGCATGCTGGCACCGGGGAACAGCTTGTTGTTCCACCCCAGCGGGCGCGTCTCGTCGATGTAGAAGGACTTGAGATACGCGAAGATCCAGTCTGCGCCACGCGAACGAGCCACCAGGCTCAGATCGGGCGGGGTCTTGGCGAACCAGGCTTCGGCATCGCCGGGATCCATGGCCACCTTGATCGTCTCACCGGCCTTGGTGCCGGTGAAGTTGAGGCTCGCCATCATCTGGTCCTCGCTGAGCCCCAGATCCTCGGCCATGCGCGAATAGCGCTGGTACTGCAGCGAATGACAGCCGCTGCAGTAGTTCATGTACAGGGCCGCACCGCGCTGCAGCGAGGCCCGGTTGCCGATATCGGCGTAAGACGGCTCCAGACCACCCCCCGCATTGGCCACCGCGACCACAGGCAGCAGGGCAAGGAGAAGCGAGAAAAACGTCGGCAGGCTGCGCTTAGTCATGCGTGGTCACCCGTTCCGGCACCGGCCTGGTCGCGTCGATGCGTGTCCAGATCGGCATGGTGATGAAGAAGGCGAAGTAAAAGAGTGTCAGGCCGCGTGCCATCCAGGTCTGCACCGTGCTGCCGGGCTGCATGCCGAGCCAGGCCAGCGTCACGAAGGCGATCGCAAACAAGCCGATCAGCGCTTTTGAGAGGAGGCCGCGATAGCGAATTGAACGTACCGGACTCTTGTCCAGCCACGGGATCAGGAACAGGATCATCACCGCCGCCCCCATCACGATGGCCCCGGGCAGCTTGCCAGGAATGGCACGCAGCATCGCGTAGTACGGCGTGAAGTACCACACCGGCTTGATGTGCTCCGGCGTCGCCAACGGGTTGGCCGGCGTGAAGTTGTCGTGCTCCAGGAACAGGCCGCCAAAGGTGGGCGCAAAGAAGATGATGAAGGCGATGATGGTCAGGAAGAAGCCGGCACCGAACAGGTCCTTCACCGTGTAGTACGGATGGAAGGGAATGCCGTCAGCCGGTGCCTTTTCGCTCCAGCGGTTGCCCTTCGGGCCCTTTTTGATATCCACGCCGTCCGGGTTGTTGGAACCGACCTCGTGCAGTGCGCCCAGATGCAACACCACCAGCAGGAGCAGCACCAACGGCATGGCGATGACGTGCAGGGCAAAGAAGCGGTTCAACGTGGCCTCGCCGACGACGAAATCCCCTCGGATCCACTGCGTCAGATCGTCGCCGACCCACGGAATCGCACCGAACAGGTTGATGATCACCGCAGCGCCGTGATAACTCATGTTGCCCCAGGGCAGGATGTAGCCCATGAAGGCTTCGGCCATCAGCACCAGGTAGATGACCATGCCGATCACCCAGACCAGCTCGCGCGGCTTCTGGTAGCTGCCGTAGATCAGCCCGCGGAACATGTGCAGATAGACCACGATGAAGAAGGCGCTGGCACCGGTGGAGTGCATGTAGCGGATCAGCCAGCC
>JAGRJX010000158.1 GCA_020442545.1 Lysobacterales bacterium | reverse complement strand
GGCTGGTTCGCCGGCGATGCCGACATGCAAGGCGACTACCACGGCTACGATGGCCCCTGCCCTCCATTCAACGACCCGCGTCTGCATCACTACCATTTCCGGCTGTTCGCGCTGAACGTGGACACGCTGACGTTGCCGGAACGATTCAATGGCAATGACCTGCTGCAGGCCATCGAAGGCCATGTTCTCGCCGAAGCCAGCATCCACGGCACCTACAGCCTGTATTGGCGTTGAAGTCGTCTGGACACGGGACACGGGACACGGGACACGGGATGCTCAGCCTGCTGCTGAGCAAGGGCTTGCGGGATTCGGGAAAGAGCATGTAGCGGCTGCGCTTTTTTCCTCCCCTTGCTTGCAGGGGGAGGCTGGGAGGGGGTTACGCTCACCGCAAGCTGAGGCGCAACCACGGATTCCGCGACCCTCCACATGAAAACGGCCGCATTGCTGCGGCTGTTTTCATTCCTTCCGACGGTCCCGCGAGGTCAGTCTTCGAAGCCGTCGGCGAAGATCCCGGCCGGAACCACCAGCACTTCAACCGTTGCCGTGTCCACGCCGCCATTGCCATCGGAGACCGTCACAGTCAACGAATAGCTGGCCCCCGCCGCGCCCAGGCCGCCGGCATTCGCCACCGTGATCGCACCAGTGCCGGAATCAATGGCGAACACGCCTCCGGCATCACCGGCCGTGATCGCAAATGTCAGCGTGTCGGGATCGGCATCGGTCGCGGAAACACTGCCAACCGCCGTAGCATTCGGTGACAACTCCACCACATTGAAGGCATAGGGCTCGTTGGTGAACGTCGGCGCGCTGTTCTCCGCCACGTCGGTCACCGTCACCGCCACGCCCTGTTCCGCGAACAGGTTGCCGGCTCCGTCGTCGGTCACCCGGACCACCACGTCATACACGTTGTTCGTATCCGCATCCGTGGGGTTCTCGAAGTCCGGGGCCGACTGGAAGCTCAGCGCGCCCGTCGTACCGTTGATCGCGAACAGTGCCGCGTCCGCACCGCCGCTGATCGAGTAGGTCAGCGTGTCGCCGGCGTCGGCATCCGTCGCCGTCGCCGTCTGCGCCGCCGTGCTGTTCTCCGGCACGTTGACGGCGGTCGCGCTGGTCAGTACCGGCGCGGTGTTCTCCGCCACGTCGGTCACGTTGATGGTGATCGTCGCCGAACCCGTGTTCACGCCATCACTGACTTCCACCGTCAGCGCGTAGCTTGGCGTGGTCTCAAAGTCCAGCGCCGCGGCTACCGTGATCTCACCCGTTGTCGGGTTGATCGCGAAGGCATTCCCTGTGTTGCCCCCGGTGATGTTGTAGGTCAGCGAACCGCCGTCCGCATCGGTCGCCACCACCGTGCCCACGCTCGTGCTCACCGCCGCCGCTTCCGACACCGTGAACGTGTCCGGCGTCACCACCGGCGTGTTGTCGTTCACCGGTGTGATCGTGATCATCACGGTCGCTTCGTTCGAAACGGCTCCATCGGCATCCATTACCGTATGGGTGAAGCTGTCGGTTGTCGTTTCGCTGCCATCATGCTGATAGCTGAAACTGCCGTCGGGATTCAGCGTGAATCCGGATGCGTTCGACGGCGGCGTTCCGACGCTGACGCTTCCTCCCGGAATGCCGTCCACGTCTTCAGCGTCCATGTCATTGGCCTTGACCGAACTATCGCTACTATCTAGAACCGTCGCCGTACCACCCTCGGCAACCGTAATGCCGTCGTCGTTGGCGACCGGTGCGGAATTTGCTACCAGCGCGCAGATTTCCAGTGACCAGCCGTTGAGCGAGCCGCCATCCAAGTTGAAGTTGTCCTTGACGGTCAGGGTCCAGGTACCGTCCGGGTCTTCGCCATCAAACGCTGACAATGCGTTGCTTGGCTGGTAGGTGCCGCCATCCGTCGGTGGGCACGGCCAGGCGCCGGGTGCCGCCTCATCATCAAGGTTGAGGTCGAAATTGTCTTCGCTGTTGCAAGAGCGCGCCATGATCTGCACGCTGGTCGCACTCGGACTGGCCAGCGTGAAGTCGAGATCGTTGAACCAAGTATGAGAGCCGTTGAGATTCAATACGTTGAGATCGGCAATGGTGCCGCCTACCGCAGCGTTCAGCGTCGACGTTACCGTGGGCTTGCCAGACGTACTGATGGTCTTGGGTACATCCGTGCTGTCAATCACCTGGCAGACGAAGCTTCCGGTCGTGAAGCTGAAAACGCTGGAGCTGTTGTCGCCGCAGGAATTGGTCGGGCGCACCCGCCAGTAGTAGGTGGTGTTGCTGCTGAGGCCACTGACAGCGAAGGTGGTGGTGGTGACGCCGGCCTGGCTGGCGACGATATTCGAAAAGCCGGCATCGGTAGCAACTTCCACCGTGTAGGAGTCTGCGCCACTGGCCGCGCTCCAGCTCAGGCTTACTGAGGGATAGACCCCTGTTGCACCATCGGCCGGGCTGGAAAGCACGGGTGCGCCCGGCGGACTGCTGACGACCAGTTGCGTGGTGATGGCGTGTCCGCTGCTGCCGCTGGCGGTGCCGTTGACGCCGATGGTGTAGGGGCCGGTGACCACCCCCGCAGGGATCGTCACGGTAAGCGTGGACAATCCGGCCGGCGTTACGGTGGCCGGCGAAAACGCCGCGCTGGCGCCGGTCGGCAGGTCAGTGGCGCCCAAGGTGACGACATTGGAGAAGCCCTGCTGCGAACCGACGTCCACCGTGTAGGTGGTTGAGCCGGGCGTACAGACGTTCTGGCTGGTCTGCGGAATCTCGAGGGTGAAGTCCGGCGGCGCGGTGCAGGTCGGGCGCGTGCCGCAGGCGATGCCGTGATCGTTGAAGGCATCCCAGATACGGCAGGCGTTGGGCGTGCCGTTGGCCAGATTGCCATCGTCGTCATCGGACGCGAGAAACACGGTGTACCAGTTGGAGGCGCCGCAACCATCAACCGAGGCACTGGTGTTGCAGGTACCGCCGCTGGTGACCTGATAGGCGCTCTTGCTGGCCACCAGGCTGCCGTACCAGATGCGATCCATCTCCTGCCAGCCCTGGTTGGAACC
This sequence comes from Lysobacterales bacterium, assembly GCA_020442545.1. Lineage (GTDB taxonomy): Bacteria > Pseudomonadota > Gammaproteobacteria > Xanthomonadales > Xanthomonadaceae > JACKOX01. The sequence goes on along the minus strand of JAGRJX010000158.1, from coordinate 10,358 downwards.
CCAATAGCCGACCAGCGCATCGGTCAGATCCCAGTTCGCGGAACTGGCGATATAGCTTTCGCAATGACCTTCATAGCCCATCGGGCCGCGGTAGGCGAAACCGCCGGATGTTGTGTACGGGCAAGCAAAACGGTCGCAGTTGATGCCGGTATTACTGGTGACGGTGGAGGGTCGTGCAACGGTGTGCGTGCCGCCGTCGGTCGCGCCGGCCAGGCTGAACTCGCCGACGTCGCGAACACCCGTACAAGCGGTGCAGTTTTCGCAATTCTGGCCGGGAATGAAGTTCTCGCCGATGCACGAATCCCTGGTCTCAAGGAAGGCGAAGGTGTCGCCGACCGCCTCGCCGCTGCCGTACTCGGAGGCCGACCCGCCGGAATTGGTGTCCATGCCGTGGCCCCATTCGTGCAGGAACACGCCGGCAATTTCGCCGGTATTGGAACAACCGCTGCCGGACTTGAAGAAGTTGACCGCACTGCCGTCCCAGTAGGCGTTGCAGACGTCGTTGATGTTCATGTTTGCCGTCACCTTGCTGTTCAGCCAGTTGGCCGAAGCGGCGACGCCGGAAAGGTATTTGATCGCCTTCCGGTTGATGTTGGTGAGGTGATAGAAACCGGTGCGCGAGGAGTGGGTGTTGCCCGCGCCGCCGACGCCTGGCGTGGTGCAGTCGGTGCCACCGCTGCTGCCGAGGGCGAGATCACCGCTGGTGGAGTCGGACAGGGAAATCGAGCCGCAGTTGTCCACCATCCGGAAGTACTGACCGTTCAGCGTGGTCGTCGCCGTGCCGCCGGAATAGTCGTAGATGCCGAGCAGATCGGTGATCTTGGTGCCGCCGTTGCTTACGTTGACGTAGGAGAACGGCACCACCTGGATCGGGTCGGAATTGGTGGTGGGGTAGATGCCGCCCGTGACCCGTGCATCGACGTAACGGTTGATGTCGCGAACGTTGACGACGCGGCGGCTGTGCGCGTCGATCAGCACTTCGTACGTGGAGCGGTCACCCTCGACGCGGAACACATATCGCCACACCAGCTTGTGGGCATAGCCCGACCCGGGCAGGCCTGAAAACAGCTCCCGCGACGGCTCGCCTGCCGGCAACACCGGGACCAGCATCAGCTCGGGCACGTTGTAGTACTGGACGATGCGGGTATCCGCCGGGAACAGCTCCGGCAGGGCCTTCATCAAGGTATCGATGCCGTCTGCAGCGGGCTTCGCACTGACGTTGACGCGCGCGACCTTTTCGGCACCGAACTGCACGATGTTGCCGGCCACGATGCGGAAAAACAGGTGCGCGCCATCCACGGGCACGCCGTCCTGGAACTGCTCGAACTCGGCAAACCAGTGCGAATTGTCCTTGCCGTAAGAGCCGCTGCTGTCCGCGTCAAAGCGGAAGTCAAGATCCCTGGCACCCAGCAGGTCAGCGTTCTGCTGGATAAAGTCCTCCAGCAGCGTCTCGATGGCCGCCTGGTCCACATCCGCCGCCTTGGCAAGGCCCAGCTGCGGCAGGCTCAGACTGTTGCCCTTTCCCGGAACCAGCGGATAGCCGCTGCCCTGGATCAGGTTGGGCAAGCCGTTGCGGTCGTCCCAGGTTGCCTCCCAGGTTCCGCCCGCGCGCTGCATGAAGGCCGCCACGCCCGGTTTGGCGATCTGCGCCATCAGGCGGCCCGAAGCCCCCTGCGAAGGCTGTACGTCGAGTTCATCTCCTACAAAAGGCCGCAACAGACGCGATCCATGATCGGCTCCAGTCTTGGCAGCCGGGTCGCCCGCCTGTTTGCCTGATGCCACCGCCTCATCCACGGGCCGAATGGCATGTGCCGACGGCAGAGTGAACGCACCAATCATGGTGGCTACGACGGCGAGAAGGGCTGGGCGCTTGAATCTCATGATGTTCATATCTGATCGGTTGTACGTTGAACGCGGTGCCGGGCGCGCACGACAATAGGGCGGGCCGGCCACCCGCCGACCTGCAAATCTGATGAAGCAGGAGTTCCCCCGGTGCAACCATCCGCACTTCCCCGGCCCCGGAATGTAGCCTGTGCGATGCCGGGTCCACACGAAACCGCGGCGCGAACGTACAACAGCGATGCTGACCACAACGACGTATGTTGGCCTGAACCCGGCGGTCCGGATCGCGACCGGAAGCCCGGCCCGAGACGGGACAGACATTCACTCGGTCTCGCCCGGCGACACCTTGCCCGGCCACGGATATGCGATGCCGGTTGCGCTGGCTTTGATAGGCGCAGCGTGGCCGCTATACTTCGTAGTCTTTGAGTCCGGAATCCGGCGGGCAATGCGCCTTCCGGATCCGCTCAGAACCTTTTCCGAACCTTGCTGGTGACCCTGTGCGCAATCACGATCAATCGTTTCTCAAGAACTTCTCGCAGATGATCGCGGGCCTTGTCGTGCTCGCCGTGTTGCTCATTCTGCTCGCGCATCACATTCACGGCCTGCAGCCAGCCGAACCCAATCCGGCTGCCGACGCGGCGACCGCAGGGCGGATCGCGCCGCTGTCGGGTGTGTATGCCGGCGACACGGGTGCGGCGGCGATGGCGGCGGCGGCCGAGGAAGCGCGCAAGGCTGCGGCGTCGCAGGTTGCGTACGGGGGCACCCTGGACGGCGGCGAGATCTACCAGCAGCTTTGTGGCACCTGCCACACCACCGGTGCCGGCGGCGCGCCGACGCTCGATCACTCGCACTGGGATGCGCGCGTGGCGCAGGGCATCGAGACGCTGGTCAAGCATGCCGCCGAAGGCTTCCAGGGCGATGCCGGCCTGATGCCGGCGCGCGGCGGCAACCCGGCGCTGTCGGATGAGCAGGTCGAAGCCACGGTGCGCTGGATGGTGGACAACCTCAAGTAGGCAGGGCCCAGCCGTGATCCGGGCTTCGATCCACAACACCGCAACGCCGCCTCCGGGCGGCGTTGGCGTGTCTGCGTCACTGCTGGCGATGATCATTCTGGCGCTTGGCCTGACCGCCTGTACGGCAGATTCCGGACCCGGCGGAAACCGCGCGGAGGGCGCGATGATCGACGACGACACGGCTGCCGAACAACTTTCCATCCGCGATATCCAGGGTGACGGTGAACGCAGTCCGCGGCTTGGCCGATCCGTGACCGTGCGCGGCGTGGTCAACGGCAACTTCCTTCGTGGCCTTGGCGGTGTGTTCATTCAGGACGCGTCGGAGGACGGCGCTCCGGCTGCCGGCCTCTTCCTGCGGCCGCCGGAAGATTCGACCATCGAGCCGGCGCCTCTGCGCCGTGGCGACCTGCTTGAAGTCAGCGGCGTGGTGGATGAATTCGGCCGCCAGCCCGCCACCCTTACCGGGCTTCGCGACGCAAAGTGGCGGGTCATCTCGTCCGGGCATCGGGTCGCCACGCTGCGCCTGGACGCACCACCGCCCAGTTGGGAAGCGCTGGAGGGCGCCAGCGTGCGCATCGACGCACCCCTGACCGTCAACGACAACGGTGGCCTGCAGAAGTACGGCGAGCTGACGGTGGCCTTCGGCGGACGCCTGTTCCAGCCCACCGAGGTCGCACGCCCTGGCGCCGAAGCTGACGCCATCGCGGCCGACAACCAGCGCCGCAGCCTGGTGCTGGATGACAACCGCAACCGCCAGTTCCCGAATCGCATCTGGTATCTCGACGGCCCGCTCGACAATCGGCATCCGCTGCGCGCTGGCAGCGTGATCCAGGGCGTCAGCGGGGTGATCGACCAGCGCCATGGCCGCTATCGCCTGCAGCTTGAGGATGCACCCGAACGCATCACCCAGGCGCCGCGTCCGGCAGCACCGAAAGCCGTCGGCAACCCCGGATCGGGCCCGGGGCAGACGCTGCGCATCGCCGCCTTCAACGTGCTCAGCCTGTTCAACGGCAACGGTCGCGGGAGAGGCTTCCCGACGCCGCGCGGGGCCAGTTCGCCCAACGAATACCGCCGCCAGCTGGACAAGCTGGTGGCCGCGATCAGCGCGGTGAAGCCGGACATCCTCGCCCTGATGGAGCTGGAGAACGACGGTGGCGGCAAGCACAGCAGCCAGGCCGACCTGATCGATGCCCTGAATGCGGCCCTGGTCGCTGACGGCGAGAGCGGCGACTACCGCGCCGCGTTTCTGGGCAAGGGCCCGGGGCGCGACGTCATCCGCGTGGCCCTGCTGTTCCGCGACGGCCGCGTGCAGGCGGTCGGCAAGGCACTGAGCATCGGCGACGGCCCGTTTGAGGAGCGCAGCCGCGCGCCGCTGGCACAGGCTTTCCGTGCCGGCGACGCCGCGCCGTTCGTGGTGGCGGTGAACCACTTCAAGTCCAAGGGCGGCTGCGACGAAGCCGACGGGGACAACCGCGACCGCGGCGATGGCCAGGGCTGCTGGAGCGCGCTGCGGGTGCAGTCCGCGCAGCGACTGGCGCGTTGGCTGGGCACCGATCCTGCCGGCATCGGTAGCGAACGCACGCTGATCGTCGGCGATCTGAACAGTTACTCGCAGGAAGACCCGATCATCGCGCTGGAACAGGCGGGCTATGTGGACGTGTTCCGGAATCACGCCGAACCGGACTACAGCTTCATCTGGGGCGGCGCATCCGGACGCCTCGACCACGCACTGGCCAGCCCGGCGCTGGCGGCGGACGTGGTCGCCGCCACGCACTGGCATATCAACGCCGACGAGTCCGTGGCCTTCGACTACCAGACAGAAAACCGTAGCGGCAGCCAGGATGCGTACCGGCCTGATCCGTTCCGATCCTCCGATCACGACCCGTTGATCATCGACCTGCGGCCGTGAGCACCCGCAGCCGGCACTGAGCGTCAGCCGCCGGCTCCGGTATGATCCGCAGTCCAGCCCGCACCAACCGCCCCGCGCCGACAGAGCCTGCATGACCGACAGACCGGCCAATCCCGAACCCGTGCCCGAGCGCTTCCCGGCCGAAGCGGCGAGCTTCTTCCTGCCCGGCCCTTGCGGACGGCTTGAAACCGTCACCGACGTGCCCGAGCCCGAACATGCGCGCGGCGGCACCGCCATCATCTGCCACCCGCACCCGCTGCACGGCGGCACGCTGCACAACAAGGTGGTGACCATGATCGAGCGCAGCCTGCGTGAACTGGGCCTGCGCACGGTGCGCTTCAATTTCCGCAGCACCGGGGAATCCGAGGGCGAGCACGACGACGGCCGCGGCGAGACGCTGGACCTGCTGGCCATCGCCGAGTGGGTGCAGCGTGTGCGTCCCAATGACGCACTGTGGCTGGCCGGCTTCTCCTTCGGCTCCTACGTCAGCCTGCTGGCCTCGCGCCACCTGCCGGTCAAGCAGATGATCTCGGTTGCGCCGCCGGCCGGCCGCTGGGATTTTTCGGCCATCCTGCCCGGTGACTGGCCGTGGCTGGTGATCCAGGGCGAGGACGACGACGTGGTCGAACCGCAGGCCGTTTTCGACTGGATCGACTCCCTCTCCGAGCCGCCACAGCTGGTGCGCATGCCGGAAACCGGCCACTTCTTCCACCGCCGCCTGATGGACCTGCGCGGCGTGATCAAGAACGGCGTACGGTCCAACTTGCCAGCCAAGCTCAACCCCTGAGCCAGGCGCGCTTCACCGTCTACCGAACGCACTGATGAGTCCGCTGGACAACCGACCCCGGCGACCCGGCGATGCCTATGCCGACGGCGTGGACGAGGGCCGCTGGCAGGCCGATCCGGCACAGCACGCCGCGCTCGTCGCGCTCGATCGCATCCACGATGAACTTGTGACCGCAAAACCGGCCGGGCTGCTGGATCGCCTGCTCGGCCGACAACCCGCCGCGCCGCGCGGTCTTTACCTGTGGGGCAGCGTGGGGCGCGGGAAGACCTTCCTGGTCGACATCTGCTACGAGCACCTGCCAATCCGGGCCAAGCGGCGCATCCACTTCCACCGTTTCATGGGCGAGGTGCATGCGCGGCTGGCGGAGCTGGGCGAGATCAGCGACCCGCTGGACCGCGTCGCCGAAGAGTGGGCCGACGATCTGCGCCTGCTCTGCCTCGACGAATTCTTCGTCACTGACATCGGTGACGCGATGATCCTGTCGCGGCTGCTGCACGGCCTGTTCGCGCGCGGCGTCTGTCTGCTGACCACCTCGAACATCGCGCCCGACGGCCTGTACCGCGACGGCCTGCAGCGCGCGCGCTTCCTGCCCGCCATCGAGCTGCTGCAGCAACATTGCGAAGTCATCCACCTCGACAGTCCGACCGACTACCGGCTGCGCACACTGCGGCAGGCGCCGGTCTATCTGTACCCGGCTGATGGCGACGCCGAAACCGCCTTGCGAGGTCACTATCAGCGCCTCACCGCCGACTACTGTCACGAGGGCGGCGAATCGCTGCAGATCAACGGCCGTGCCATTCCGGTGCGCGACCACGACGAGGGCGTGGCCTGGTTCGACTTCGCCGCCCTGTGCGACGGCCCGCGCGCAGTCGCCGATTACATCGAGATCGCCCGCGACTTCCACACCGTGCTGGTTTCGAATGTGCCGGTATTCGAAGCCAGCGACGACGACCGCTTCCGCCGCTTCGTGCATCTGGTCGACGAGCTGTACGACCGCCACGTCAACCTGATCGCCAGCGCCACCGCCGCACCCGCGGCCCTTTATCGCGGCACACGGCTGCAACTGGAATCCGAGCGCTGCAGCAGCCGCCTGATCGAGATGCAGTCGCGCGACTACCTCGCCAGCGAGCACCTGCCATGATGCCGTCCGTCGTGCGGCGCGACGCGTGGCTTTCGTCGATCGCCGCTTTGTCTGGTGCCGCTTTCACGCTCTGGCTGTTCTGGCCCGGCTACATGAGCTGGGATTCGGCGGTTCAGCTTTCCGAGGCGCGTAGCGGCCAACTCACCGACATCTTCCCGCCACTGCAGGCGCAGATCTGGCAGCTCGCGGATGCACTGCTGCCCGGCCCTGGCGGCATGCTCCTGCTGCAATGCGTGCTGTACTGGGGCCTGATCCTCGCGTCCGTGATCCTGACCCAGCGTGGCCGCTGGCAGTCGCCGCTGCTGCTGCTCGCGCTGGGCTTCTTGCCAGCGCTCTGGGCCATCCTTCCGCACATCTGGAAGGACGTGTGGATGGGCCTGGCGTTCTTTGCCGCCGTCCTGCTGCTGGCAGTGGATATGACACGGCCATCGAAATGGACACGGCTGGGCTCGGTCGTGCTGATCGCCGCCGCCTGTGCCTTCCGGCACAACGCCATCCTTGGTGCGGTTCCGCTGCTGGCCTGGATCGTCTGGCGCGGGGTCAACAAGTCTGCTGCGACCAGGCAATGGTCTGTACGTGGGCAACTGGCGCTGAAGGCGCTGCTTCTTGGAGCGACCAGCCTGCTGGTGCTGTTTGCCTCGCAACTGCCGAGCTTGCGGTCGGACGTGCGCCGCGTGCCGGACCAGTGGGCGGTGGTGGCGCTATGGGACATGGCGGCCATTTCGCTGGAGGAACAGACGCTGCTGTTTCCGCCGGAGTTGATCGACCGGCCTTTCGATCTGGAGGATCTGCGTAATCGCTTTCGCAGCTACAGCAACACGACGATTTTCGGTACCGGGATGTTGAAGGACAGCTTCTTCGCGCCGTATTCGGACCCTGAGCGCCGCGCCCTCTACGCCGGCTGGCTCCGACTGGCGCTGGCACACCCGGGCGCCTACCTGAAACACCGCGCCAGGCTTTCCGGCCAGCTGTTCGGCCTTGACCGGCACGGACTGCCGCTGGAACTGACGCTGGTTCCCCGTCTGGTCCACCTGCCCGACGAGCCGCCGATGCAGGCAGCGCGCCCGAAGCTGCAGGGTGACATCCAGGGTTGGCTGAACGCGCGAACCGACGGCCCGCTTTTTGCCGGCTGGATGTATGCGCTCGCCGCGCTGGTGCTGGTCATCCGGAGTTGGCGACATCGCGGGCGCCATGCACATGATGGCCTGTCTGGCGTCGTTGCCGCGTCCGGGCTGTTCTATGCGCTGCCGCTGTGCGTGCTCAGCGGCAGCGCCGAGTTCCGCTATCTGTTCTGGATGATCCTGGCGACCGCGCTTGCGGCGCTTCTGGCGTTCTCCTCGCCGCCGTCGCGTCGCGCTCAGGTCTGAGCGAGTGGCTCATTCGCTGGCGCGAACGTACAGGCCATCGAATACGGTCTGCCAGCCGCCATCCGGCTTCGCGGACTCCCAATGCTGGCGGACGTTGCCATTGCCGCGCGGCGTCCAGGTGACGCGCTGCGCGGTGGTGCCGTTGCCATCGGCTGCGGGAAGCTCGCCGTGCAGCACCATCGCACCATTCTCCATGGCTCCGACCAGATGCAGCACCAGGCCGGTGCCGCTGACCCAGAACTGGTGCCACTTGCCGTCCTTGCGGTCGTAGGCGCTGTAGCTGACGCCGGTCCCGCCGCCGGCACCGGCCCAGTGTTCATTGATCGCGCAGCCGTTCTCCACGGCAACAATGCGATTGGCGCCAATCTGCTTGCCGCCGTTCATTACCGCCCAGTCGCCGATCCAGAAATCGAACTGGTGGTGCCGTGCGCCCTCGCAGCTCGGCGGTGCAGGCGTCGCTGCGGCGGTTTGCGTGCTGGCGCTGGCCTGCTGGACCAGGCCGAGGCCCAGCGTGAGTGCGGCAAGGACAGTGTGGCAACGACGGATAGGCATGACGATCTCCCGGTGATTCGGGGCAGCATAGTGGCAACGGCGGGAAGGATGTCCGCGCAGCGCGGATTCGAGCAAGCAGCGCACGGAAACCGCGTTCGCCCAGCGCCGGCCAGGAAATGCTTGCGCAGCGACCCGTCGTGTCGAAAAATTGCGCCGACGCGGTTCCCGCGTGGCTATGCCTCCGGCCTGGAGGTGTTCTTGTGGCGTCCGCGTCATGCAACATCCCTGCCTTTCCTGCGGCGCCTGCTGCGCCTGCTTCCGGGTGTCGTTCCACTGGTCGGAGTCTGACCCCGAGCTTGGCGGCATCGTGCCTGCCGAACTGACGGTCAAGCTCGATCCGCACCGTGTCGCCATGCGCGGCACCGAGGGCGGACCCACACCGCGCTGCGTCGCGCTGGCCGGAACCATCGGCGTCGATGGCCACTGCGGCATCTACCCGCAGCGTCCCAGCGTCTGTCGTGAGGTGGAGCCTGCGTGGGAGTTCGATCGCGCCAGCGCGCAATGCGACAAGGGCCGACTTCGCCACGGTCTTGAACCGCTGACGCCGGAGGTCTGGATCGAATACCGGCAGCAGCTGACTGCCGCGAACGACGCGCAGGCGCAGCCCGATCAGCCGCCCCGCGCACCGCATGCGGCGTGATCGGCCTCTGCCGATGCCACGCGGCGGATACCGCCCGGCTCAGGCTACCCGACTGTCGCGATGCCGGGCCAGGTGCACCAGCAGTAGCGAAATCGCCGCCGGCGTGACGCCGGAGATGCGCTGCGCCTGACCAACGCTGTCCGGGCGCACGGTTTCCAGCTTCTGCCGCACTTCGGCGGAAAGGCCGCGCACCGCGGCGTAGTCGAAGCCGTTTGGAATTTCCGTGGATTCGTTGCGCTGCTGACGAGCGATCTCGACATGCTGGCGGTCGAGATAGCCGGCGTACTTGCTGTCGATCTCGACCTGCAGCGCCACGTCCTCGGCAGCCACGCCGGGGCCAATGCCTTCGACCTGCATCAGCTTGGCGTAGTCGAGCTCCGGGCGGCGCAGCAGGTCGCGCGCACTGGCGTCCCGGCTCAGCGCGATGCCATGCGCGACTTCCAGCGCCGTCGCCAGCGCGTTGCCGGGCGCGACGTTGAGTGCATCCAGGCGCGCGCCTTCGGCGGCGATGGCGTCGCGGCGCGTGCTGAACGAGGACCAGCGCGCGTCATCCACCAGACCCAGCCCGCGACCGGTTTCGGTCAGGCGCAGGTCGGCGTTGTCCTCGCGCAGCTGCAGCCGGTACTCGGCGCGCGAAGTAAACATGCGATACGGCTCCTGCGTGCCGTTGCGGATCAGGTCGTCGATCAGCACGCCGATGTAGGCCTGGTCGCGACGCGGTGTCCACGGTGCTTCGTCACGCGAGGCGCGCGCGGCATTGAGGCCGGCGATCAGTCCCTGCGCGCCGGCTTCCTCGTATCCCGTCGTGCCGTTGATCTGCCCGGCAAGGAACAGGCCGGGGATCGCCTTGGTCTCCAGCGTGGCGTGCAGGCCGCGCGGGTCGAAATAGTCGTACTCGATGGCGTAGCCGGGACGGCTGATGTGCGCGTTCTCCAGACCCGGAATACTGCGCACCAGCTCCAACTGCACGTCGAACGGCAGTGATGTGGAGATGCCGTTCGGGTAGAACTCGCTCACACCCAGGCCCTCCGGCTCCAGGAAAATCTGGTGCGAGGCCTTGTCGGCAAAGCGCACCACCTTGTCCTCGATGGACGGGCAGTAGCGCGG
>JAGRJX010000157.1:11897-13229 GCA_020442545.1 Lysobacterales bacterium | reverse complement strand
TCGTCGTTGACGTCGAACAGGGCGACTTTGCCGCCGTTGGCGATCAGATGCCGGGCCACGGCGAGACCAAGGCCGGAGACGCCGCCGGTAACGACGGCACGCACGTCGGAGAGGTTCATGGGATGTCCTGCAGGTCAGTGAATCGGGGCGGCGATTGTACCGGAGCCGCGCTCTGCGAGCCTGCTCGACCGTCACCGATGGTCGCTCGGAGGTCGATGAGGTAGAAGCGGTTGCAGCCGAAGTGCCCGGTATTGCCCATGGACGCGGGAATGCGCCGGAAGCCGGCCTGTTCGTAGAGGTGGCAGGCGGCATCGAGGTGCGGCAGCGTCTCCAGGTAGCATTGCCTGAAACCACGCTCACGCGCCGCGTCAAGGCAGCGCGCCAACATCGGACGTCCGGCGCCCTGGCCGCGCAGGGCGTCGAGGAAATACATCTTGCGCAGTTCACAGATGGATGGATCGGCCTCCGCCAATGGGCCGATACCCGCGCCACCCAACACCTCGCCATCGCGTTCGACGACGAAATAGGCAGCACGTGGCCCGGCATAGGCGGCGGGAATGTCATCGACTTCCGGGTCGACGATGGCGAACCCCGGGCCGACCGCGCAAATATCGGTCATCACCTCATGGATGATGTCGCGGATGGCGATGGCGTCTTCAGGTTGGCAGGGGCGGATGGTCCAGTTGGATGCTTGCGTCATGCGGGTCCCGGCGATTGGTAGTCGGGAATATCGTCCCCAGGACGCGGCTTGCTGAACAGGTAGCCCTGGGCGTTGCTGACGCCGTGTGCCAGCAGGAACTCGCGCTGCACTGGCGATTCCACCCCTTCGGCGATCAGGTCCAGCCCCAGGCTCTGGGCGATGCCGATGATGGCCTGGCAGATGGCTACGTCGGATGCCTGTTCCGGCACGCCGCGCAGGAAGCTGTGCGATATCTTGACGCCGTCGATGGGCAGGCGGCGCAGGTAGTTGAGGGCCGAATAGCCTTCCCCGAAGTCGTCAATGGTCAGGGTGACGCCAAGCTCCTTGAGCGTGGCGAAGGTTTCCACGGTGTCGGAGACGTCCTCGATCAGGACCCGCTCGGTGATTTCCAGCTCCAGCGCTTCCGGCGGCAGGTGGAACTCGCCAAGGGCCGCCACCACGACGTGATGCAGCTCCTCGCTGAGGAACTGGCGGTAGGAGACGTTCACCGCCACCCGTTCGATGTCCAGGCCCTGGTCCAGCCATTCGCGAAGCTGGCGGCAAGCCTCCCGGATCACCCAGGCGCCGATCGGGACGATGTCGCCAGTGGTTTCCGCATAGGTGATGAACTGGTCCGGACCCACCTCGCCCAG
>JAGRJX010000157.1:0-11739 GCA_020442545.1 Lysobacterales bacterium | reverse complement strand
TGCCAGGTGTTGCGGCCGCGGCGCTTGGCGTCGGCCATGGCGGATTCCGCACTCTGGATCAGTCGCTGCACTGTCGTTCCATCCTCCGGGCCGCGGGCAATTCCGATCGAGCAGGTCAGCGCAAACTCCTCGCCGCCGTGACGGAATGGTCGGGAAAACGCCCGGTTGATCCGTTCGGCGACCGCTTCACTGCGGTGACCGCTCCCGTCCGGCATGACCACCAGAAACTCGTCACCCGAGTAGCGGCCGGCGATGCCATCGCCGACGACGCACTCCCTGAGTCGTCGGGCGGCCGATTTGAGGAGATCGTCCGCTGCCAGATGTCCAAGCAGATCATTGAGCACCTTGAACCGGTCGAGGTCCACATGGAGCAGCGCCGGCTGCGGATGGCTCTCATCGTCCAGTACGGCGCCAATGCGTTCGAGTATCGCATCGCGATTGGCGAGCTGTGTCAGCGGATCGGTGAGTGCCTGACGCCGTAGCTCGTCTTCATGCAGTTTGTTGACCGTGATGTCCTGAAGGGTCCCGCTGGTGCGATAGCGTTCGCCTTCGCGAGGTTCGCCGTCGCCGATGATGCGGGCCCAGCGCTGGCTTCCGTCCTCGGTCACCAACCGGCATTCCAGATCAAATGCGTCGCCGCGGATCTGCGCCTGGGTGACGGCGGTCCGGACCCGTGCCCGGTCGGTTGCGGCGATGTGCGAGAGAAAGTCGTCGATGTCCACGTTTTCGCCGCGTCGACGTTGAAGGATGTCGTACAGGGCACCGGTCCAGTACATGCGCGGCTGCATCGGATCCCAATCCCAGCCTCCGATGCGCGCCAGTGCCTGTGTGCGGCCGAACAGTTCAGAGTCGCGCTTGAGTTCGGTGACCTCGCTGAACAGCGAGATCACCTGAAATGGCGAGCTGGCCCCATCCATGAATTGCGGGACCGAACTGACCGACAGCCAGCCATAGCGTCGATGATCCCTGTGGAAGACGCCGATCAGCGTCGAGTCGACGCTGCGACCTTCCCGCAGCGCAATCATGGCCGGCAGGGCTTCATTTGGCAGTGCGCGCCCGTCTTCGCGAATGAAGCGCCAGTGGCGCAAGTGGTTGGCGGGACCCAGCAGCTCAAGCTCGGACATGCCGAGGATGCGGCAGGCGGCGGTGTTTACCGACAGCACGCGACCGTCGGCGTCCTGCACCATGACGCCCTTGTCCATGACTTGCAGCAGGTCGCGATAGCGTTCTTCCGAGGCGCGCAGTTCGTTTTCGGTGGCCAGTCGGCGGCTGATGTCGCGCGCCACCGCGAGAATGCGGCGTTGACCCCGGTCAACAAACAGCGCGGAATGCACTTCTACCGGAAAGCGGCTGCCGTCGCCACGCACGTTGGTGGATTCCACGGAAAACACTTCGCCACTCCGGTGCTCGCGCAGTACCTGGGCCAGATGGTCACTCGGGAGTTCCGGATTGAGATCGTGCAGCGTCATGGTCTGCAACTGCTCGCGGCTCAGGCCGTAGGTCCGGCATGCCGCGCTGTTGACGTCCAGAATGCGACCGTCCAGATCGTGCAGGGTGACTGCATCCGGCACCGCGTTGAACAGCCCAATGTAGCGATGCCGCACCGAATCGGCGTCTTCGCGCAGTGCGCGGATGCCCTCCAGCGCCTCCCGCAGCAGATTCCTGGCATCCACCTTTTCCTTCCCGGACGCCAGGAAGGTGGCCAGTCGGGCCACCAACTGTTCGCTGGATGCGGACGCCATGCTGTCGGCACGGCCCGCCGGGAGTTCGCCGATGGTGATGGCACCGGGTTTGTCGTTCATTCAGTCACTCGCCCCCGCGAGCTGGGCCGCCGTCCGGCTTCTCGGATGTGATGGAAGTCACAGAATAGCATCGTCGTGGCTGAATCCCTCTAATTGTTGCCCACCAGCCGCTCGACGTGGGCAAGCAAGGCGTCGCGCGCCCGGTTGCTTCCGAACAGCCGCTGGCGTCCTCGAGCAACACGTTCCCGGATACTGGAGAGCTGCTCGCGATCATTGAGCAGACGCTCGGCGGCTTCCGCCAACTTGTCGGCGGGCGCAACGCATTCGCCCAGGTCCATCATCTCAAGCATGGCCGCGGTCTGCCGACCACGCATCAGCGCGCCGCGCGCGGTGAGCACGGGCAGTCCGGCCGCAAACGCGTCGAGGCTGGTATTGCCGCCCGACCAGTGCAGCGCATCCAGCATCAGGTCCGCTTCACGGTTGACGCTCAGGTAGTCGGGTCGGGACATTGGCGACAGCCAGTGCAGCCGCTTGTCGGCGTTCATGCCGACCTCGCTGAACGCCTTGCGCAAACGTGCTGCGAGACGTTGATTCCATGCCGGGTAGCGCTCGCGGAACAGCAGGAATGCCGCATCGGGAATCCGTGCCGCAATGTCGGCGATCAGTGCATCGTTGTCGGGATGCAGCTTGAACAGACTATGTGGCAAAAGGATGCGCGGTTCGTCCGGAAGCGTCGCTGGATGCCCGGCCAGCGGTCTTGCGGCGACATAATTCACTCCGATCCCGGGAAGCGTAAGCAGCCGCTCGCGGTAGTGCGATGCCGCGTCTGCCGGCTCCATCGCCGCGCAGCTGACGAAGGCATCGATTTCCGGCAGACCGGTCGTGGATGGATGGCCCCAGGCCGCGGCTTGTCGATGCGCCAGGCGCAGATTCGCCAGCGGCAGCAGGCGGGCGTCCATGCCGATTTCCGGGTAGATCAGCAAATGCAGTCGATCCTCGCGAATGCGCGTGGCCAACGACGCGAGGTCGCCATCATGAAAGCGGAAGTGGCTGGCCATGGCGGCAAGGGCGTCGGTGTGACCGTCCCGCACCGGGCCGAGCTGGTACAGGTAGACGTCGTAACCGGCGCTGGCAAGCCATTCGACCCAGCCGCCAAAATAGTGCCCGGCCGTGCAGTCGCGCCAGCAGGAGGAAAGCAGGCCGACTCGCTGCCTGCCCGAGCCTGCCGGACGCGGTGCATCGCGCCATTGCGGGAACCACTGCAGCAGCGGGCGTCGCAGCAGGTCCCCGTAGCGACTTTGCAGGGCGTTGTCGTTCTCGCCCTGGTAGGCAAGCTTGAAATTGCACCAGACCAGCTGCTCCAGCGACGGCTCACAGCGCGACAGGTAGTCGCGGTCCCATCGTTCCTCCAGTTCGCCGAGACCCTCGAGGAATCGCTGCCGCGCCGCCTTCAGCTGCTCCGCATCCTCGACAACCGCGGGCAGCGCCAGCGCCTGGCCAAGCTCCGCGCGCAGCAGTGGAGCGGGGCGCTTTCCTTCCGCCAGCCGCAACACTTCGGCATAGGCGGCGCGCGCATTCTCGTCACCGGCAATATCGAGCGCCGCGGCGATGGTCAGAACCTCAGATGCCAGTGCCGGGCGTTGCAGCAGCCGGATCTGCTGCAGACAGGCCGCCGGGCTTCGCGTTTGAAGCAGCTGGGCACCAAGGATTCGGCCGTCCTCGTCGGCGGGCTGGCGGCGCAACAGCTCGGTGACCGCCTCGGCGGCCGCCTTGTCGTTGCCGGCATCACGTTCGCACAGGGCGAGATTGAACCAGGCGTCCGTGTTGTTGCGATCAAGTTGCAGCGCCTGCCTGAGGTCGGCACGCGCGTTGTCACCAGCGGCGGCCTTGCGTCGGCGTGCGCCGCGACGATTGAACAGTCGAGACAGTTGCCGCCGCCACGCCGGCTGTTCGCCATGCGCCTGCATCAGGGTCGACAGTGCCGCGATGGCGGCGTCGAGATCATCCGCGCGGACGGCAAGGTTGGTGCGCAGTGCCAGCGCGTCACGGTCGGCAGGCGAGGTCGCCAGCAATGCCTGGCAGTGTCGCAAGGCCCGGGCGTCATCGCCGCGCCGGAACGCATCGAGAGCGGCCTGGAACAGTGGGCGAGTCGCCTGGTCGCCGGCGTCACTCATCGACTAGCGACATCAGCCTGCGGCGCGCGCGACCTTGCTGGCCGTGTCGTGGCCGAGCAGGCCGGACAGCCAGTTCCCGGTGGCGATCAGGGCGTCGAGATCGATACCGGTGTGCATGCCCATGCCGTGCAGCATGTAGACCACGTCCTCGCTGGCGACGTTGCCGCTTGCGCCCTTTGCGTAGGGACAGCCGCCGGTGCCGGACACCGCCGAATCAACGACACGTACGCCGGCTTCGAGACAGGCGAGGATGTTGGCCAAAGCCTGCCCCCGCGTGTCGTGAAAATGCACGGCCAGTGCTCTCATCGGCACGTCGCTGGCGACGGCTTCCAGCATCGTGCGCGCCTTGGCCGGCGTGCCGATGCCAATGGTGTCGCCGAGCGATACCTCGTAGCAGCCCATGTCATGCAGTGCCTTCGATACACGCACCACGTCCACTAGCGGCACGTCGCCCTGGTACGGACAGCCCAGCACCGTCGAAACGTAGCCGCGCACCGCCACGCCATCTTCCCTGGCTTTTGCAATCACCGGCTCGAAGCGCTTCAGCGATTCGTCGATTCTGGCGTTGATGTTTTTCTGGTTGAAGGCTTCGGAGGCGGCGGTGAACACGGCGATTTCGGTGACGCCGACTTCGCGCGCGCGCTCGTAGCCCTTCTCATTGGGCACCAGCACCGGATAGCTGACGCCGTCGCGCTTGTGGATGCCGGCATAGACCTCCGCCGCATCGGCCAGCTGCGGCACCCACTTCGGGCTGACGAAACTGGTGGCCTCGACGCTTTTCAGGCCGCAGTCGCTGAGCCGGTCGATCAGCGCAATCTTGTCGGCTGCGGCAACGATGGTCTTCTCGTTCTGCAGGCCGTCCCGTGGGCCGACTTCGACGATGCGGACGAAGTCGCTGGTCATTTCTCGTCGTCCCCGCCATGGACGAAGTTCAGCGAACGGGAACCGCCTTCTGCATGGGTGAAGACCTTGCCGGAAGCGATCAACGACGCCAGCTCCTTCTGCGGCTCACGGACCCGCACGTGAAGCTCGTACTCGCGCTCCAGCACTTCCGCCTTGATGTCGCTGTCGATGGCGGCGTGGGCGAGGGCGACATGGTCAGGCGCCGTCAGCGTCAGCCGCTCGCCGTCGCGCTTCCAGGCGTAGGCATACACGTCGTGCGCATTGCTGTCGGCGGCAGGCGTGATGGCATCGGCTTCGATCTCGAAGGCCGCATCTGCCCACGCGGCGTCGATCCACAGCACGTCGATGTCACCGATGCGTGCCGAACGCAGCTGCGTGGGTGGCGAAAGGCGCGGCGGCGACTTGTCGTTTTCGGTGACCTGCAGCTGGCAGTCGCCGGAAACCGTTGCCGCGACTTCCCCAAGCTTGCTGTCGTCGCTGGCCTCGTTCAGCCAGTTGCCGACCAGTTCGCGACTGCAGCCCGTCGCGTCGGCCGGCGCTTCGACAAACCGCGTACGTTCGCAGGCGCTCAGCGAAAACACCGCAACGGCAACAAGAAGAACGCGGCATATGCCCGAAGACTTCACGCGGGGCTTTTGAACTTTGGCCCCCTCGGCAGCGGTGAGATGGAGACGAATTGGCCCGTCAGGGGCGCGCACAGGACGTGCGTGCGTTTTCGTCAATTCATGGATGAATTGTCGAAAACCCCGGATCCGGCTCACGAACCAGCGAAGCGGGTGCGGACGCGGGGTGTCGTTTGTTTTGGTTCCGTTTTCTTTGGACAAGCAAAGAAAATGAACTCGGCAGCCGCGAAGCGGATGTCGAAAGCTCTTGAGTACATCAAGCGACAGCTCGTTCATTCGTCCACCTCGAAACTGACCAGGACGACATCGGCTTCGACGAATTCACCCACCGATGCATTCAACGCGGCGATGACGCCATCGCGCGGTGCGCGAAGGGTCAGCTCCATTTTCATCGCCTCCATCACCAGCAGCGGCTGTTCTGCGCTGACGCTGGCGCCGACTTCGACCTGCAGCGAGACAATGCGTCCCGGCATCGGCGCGACCACGCGATCTGCGGCGTCGCTGTCCTCGCCCTCGAAGGCAAAGACCGGCGCCGGATGGAATCGGTAGCGCTGGTTTTCCACAAACACCAGCAAATCCTCGCCGCTGCGGCGTGCCGGGATGCGCTGGCGCTGGCCGTCGAGGTCGAGCACGACGTGACCACTGTCGCTGGCAATGCACTGCACCGCGCACCAATCATCCTCGTGCTCGAAATCGAACGCCGCAGCGTCGCCGCGAATATTCAGCTGCAGCCGCTCGCCGCGCCAGTCCAGCCAGACCGGGCGCGAGCGCTGGTGACCCAGGCGCCAGCCGTCGGCATGCCCAAACGGCGAATGCGGGTCGCTGCTCTGGCGGGCAATGGTCTCGGCCGCCGACTGCTCGTGGGCGAGCGTCAGTGCCAGCGCAGCGGCGAGCGCCGCGCGTGGCGGTGCTTCGGGTGCGCTGATGAACTCGTCAAGGTGCTGGTCGAGGTAACCGGTATGAATGCGCGCCTCGCGCACGATCGGTGACGCGATCAGCCGCTCAAGGAAGGCAATGTTGCTGGCCGGTCCAACCACTTCGCTGTGCTGCAAGGCCTGCTGCAGCCTGGCCAGTGCCGACGGACGATCCACCGCATGCACGATCAGCTTGGCGATCATCGGGTCGTAGAAGACGGTGACGCTGTCGCCTTCCTCCACGCCGGCATCGATGCGCACATTGTCGCTGGTCGGCGGCAGGCGCAGCCGCTGCAGCAGCCCGCTGCCGGGAAGGAAGCCTTTTTCCGGATCTTCGGCATAGAGACGCACTTCGATGGCATGGCCATTTCGCGGGATGGCGTCTTGTGCCAACGGCAGCGCTTCGCCTGCCGCCACGCGCAGCTGCCACTCGACCAGATCAAGGCCAGTCACCATTTCCGTGACCGGATGTTCGACCTGCAGCCGCGTGTTGATCTCCATGAAGTAGAAACCGCCGTCGGCACCGACGATGAATTCCACGGTGCCCGCGTTGCGGTATTCGATGGCGCGCGCGGCTTCCACGGCGGCACGGCCCATGGCGGCGCGGCGCTCGTCATCAAGGAAGGGCGAGGGCGATTCCTCCAGCACCTTCTGGTAGCGGCGCTGCGCGGAGCACTCGCGCTCGTTCAGGTGGATGGCATTGCCGTGAGCGTCGGCGAAGACCTGGATTTCGATATGCCGCGGTGTCTCGATGTAGCGCTCCAGCAGGACGCGATCCCGACCGAAGGCGTTTTTCGCCTCGCGCTGGCAGCTTTCGAGGTTGGCGATGAACTCGCCGCTCTCGCGCACGATGCGCATGCCCTTGCCGCCGCCGCCGTGCGCGGCCTTGATCATCAGCGGATAGCCGATGCGATCGGCTTCGGCCTGCAGGGTGTCGTTCGACTGGTCCTCGCCGGTGTAGCCGGGGACGACCGGCACGCCACTTCTGGACATCAGGTCCTTGGCACCGGCCTTGGAGCCCATCTTGCGCATTGATGCGGAGGACGGGCCGATGAAGATCAGGCCGGCGGCTTCCACCGCGTCAGCGAAATCGGCGTTCTCCGACAGGAAACCGTAGCCGGGATGGATGGCCTGCGCACCGCTGCGCTTGGCGGCTTCCAGTACGGCGTCGCCGCGCAGATAGGACTCACCGGGCGGCGAAGCGCCAATGTGGTGGGCTTCGTCGGCTAGGCGCACGTGCAGGGCGTTGGCATCGGCGTCGGAATAGACCGCGATGCTGCGAATACCGAGGCGCCGGCAGGTGCGGATGACGCGGCAGGCGATTTCGCCGCGGTTGGCGATCAGGACTGATTCAATCAAAGCAGATTCGATCATGGCGGCATTATCGCATCGCGGACTCAGGACGGGTCCGCTTCGGCTAACCAGCGGGGATTCCGGCGCTCGAAAAAGGCGGTCAGCCCTTCCTGCCCTTCATCCGATACGCGCAGGCGGGCGATCAAGGCGGCGTTTTGCCGGTCGGTGGTTGCTTCGTCGTCGTGACCGGCGGCGATGCGCGCCACCAGTCGCTTGGCCTCGCTCAATGCATCCGGGCCGCCACAAGCCAGATCGCTGGCGATGGCGTTGACGCGCTGGTCGAGCTGATCGGCATTGACGGTCTCGTGCAGGAGACCAATGCGCGCGGCCGTGGCGGCGTCAAAGCGCTCGCCGGTCAGGAACAGGTGCCGCGATTGGCGCGCGCCGATTGCGGCGACCACGTAGGGTGAGATCACCGCCGGTACCAGGCCGAGACGCACTTCGGTCAGTCCGAACAGAGCGGTATCGACGCCGATGGCGATATCGCAACAGGCGATCAGGCCCACGCCTCCACCGAAGGCCGCACCATTGACGCGGGCAATGGTCGGCCTCGACAGTCCGTCAAGTGTGCGCATCAGTTCCGCCAGTCGCATCGAGTCGTCGCGGTTTTCGGCCTCGCTGAATGCCGCCATCCCGCGCATCCAGTTGAGGTCGGCGCCGGCGGAGAACGACTTGCCGTTGCCGCTAAGGATCACCGCGCGAACCCCGGCGTCGTCGTCGGCCTCGCGCAGCGTGGCGGTCAGTTCGGCGATCATTTCCGCGTTGAAGGCGTTGTGCAGCTCGGGGCGGTTCAGGTGGATGCGCAGCAGGGCGCCGTCGCATTGCGAGGTGATGGTGTTTGGCATGGCGGCATTGAAATGGCGGAAGCTGTCGCCATGATAAGCGTTGAGGGGTGGTCGCTGCCCGGCAACTCCCATCCCCATTCCCCATTCCCCATTCCCTTGCTCATGACCGACACGCTCGCCCTTGCCGAATCCCGATTGCTGGCCCCGGCCGGCCTTGGCCGCAACGACTTGGAGCGCCTGTTCGGGCGTCTTTGTTGTCGCGGCATCGACTTTGCCGATCTCTACTTCGAGCACAGCCGTCAGGAAAGCTGGGCAATGGAGGACGGCATTGTCAAGAACGGTAGCCACGCCATCGAGCAGGGCGCCGGCCTTCGCGCGATCAGCGGTGAGAAGACCGGCTTTGCCTATTCCGACGAGCTGCGTTTACCGGCTCTGGAAGCCGCCGCCAGTGCCGCGCGTGGCATCGCACGCGACGCGCTGCCGGGCGAGGGGAAGGCGCTGTCACGGCGTAGCGGCCGTGCGCTGTATCCGGCGATTGATCCCGTCGACAGCCTGCCCAACGAGGAAAAAGTGCGGCTGCTGCACGAGATTGACGCGCTGATCCGCGCCGCCGACCCGCGGGTCAGTCAGGTGGTGCTGAGTCTGGCCGCCACCCTGGACACCGTGCTGGTGGCTCGTTCCGACGGCATCATGGCCGCCGATCTGCGCCCGCTGGTGCGCTTCAACGTGAAGGTGATCGTCGAGCAGGACGGTCGGCGCGAAGCCGGCAGCAGTGGCGGCGGTGGCCGCTTCGACTATCGCGAGCTGATCGACAGTGGTCGTCCGGAACGCTTCGCCCGCGAGGCATTGCGCCAGGCCCTGGTCAATCTTGACGCCGTCGACGCGCCGGCCGGTGCCATGCCGGTGGTGCTGGGGCCGGGCTGGCCGGGCGTGCTGCTGCACGAGGCGGTTGGTCATGGTCTGGAAGGCGACTTCAACCGCAAGGGCAGTTCGACGTTTGCCGGCCGCATGGGCGAGCAGGTGGCATCGCCGCTGTGCACGATTGTTGATGACGGCACGCTGGACGGTCGTCGTGGCTCGCTCAATGTTGATGACGAGGGCATGCCGACGCAATGCACCACGCTGATCGAAGACGGTCGACTGGTCGGTTACATGCAAGACAGCCTGAACGCCCGCCTGATGGGCATGAAGCCCACCGGCAACGGCCGTCGCGAGAGCTTCGCGCACCTGCCGATGCCGCGCATGACCAACACCTACATGCGCGCCGGCGACAGTGATCCGCAGGACATCATCCGCTCGGTCAAGCGCGGCCTGTACGCGGTCAATTTCGGCGGCGGGCAGGTCGATATCACCTCCGGCAAGTTCGTGTTCTCCGCCAGTGAGGCCTACCTGATCGAGGACGGCAAGGTCACCGCGCCGGTGAAAGGCGCCACGTTGATCGGCAATGGTCCGGAAGCGATGGGTCGCATCAGCATGGTCGGCAACGACCTCGCCCTGGACGAAGGCGTCGGTGTCTGTGGCAAGGACGGGCAGAGCGTACCGGTGGGTGTCGGCCAGCCAACCTTGAAGATCGATAGTCTAACGGTGGGCGGCACGAAGGTATGAGTTGGGGCGCCTTACGCGCGGAAGCCTCTGGTTTGTCGCTCCCGCGAAGGCGGGAGTCCAGCTCTTCTTCTCGTGGTCTTTCCCGATCAAGAGCTTTCGACATTCGCTTCGCGACTGCCGAGTCACTTTCTCTTGCTCGTCCAAGAGAAAGTAACCAAAGGGAAGGACGCCCCGCGTCCGCGCCTGCTTCGCAGGTTCGTGAGCCGGAGCCGGGGTTTTCGACAGCACATCCTGTGCTGACGAAAACGCGCGTGCATCCATGCACGCGCCCGCTACGCGGCCTGATCGTCTCCGTCTCACCGCTACCGAGGGGGCCCGAAAAGCAAAGGCAAGAGCAGCCCTTCCTAACCTTCCCCTACAAGCAAGGGAAGGGACAAAGCCTGAGCACGACACTCTTGACTTCTTCCCTTGCTTGCAGGGGAAGGCTGGGATGGGGTCGCTCTTGCTCTTGGGTCCCGTGTGATGCGGCGGCGTGTTATCGGAAAGTCCGCAGGATCGCGCGCAGGAAGCGCGCGAGTTTTTCGTCAGTACAGGGATGTGCTGTCGAAAAACCCCGATCACTCGACACGAACCGCCGCAGGCGGCGCAGCACCCGGGTGTCCTTTCTTTTGGCTACTGTTTCTTTGGACAAGCAAAGAAAAGTAGCTCGGTCGCCTGAAAGGCGATGGAAAGCTCTTGCTCTTAGGGAATACGACGCGCGAACCCGCTATTCGGCATCCAGTGCTTCAAACAACGGCTTGAGCTCCTGGAAAATCTCACGAAACGCCCTCGGCGGGCGATTCTTGAGTTTTTCGGTCCGTGCCTGGCGCACCAGTGATCGCAATCGTTGGCGATCCGCTGTCGGACACAGGTCGACCAGTTCCCCGAGCGCATCGTCACCTTCGTCGATCAGGCGTTCACGCCATTGTTCGATGCGGTGCAGCGCGGCGGTTTCGCGTCGGGCGTCGGCCTTGTCGTGCTCCAGGGCGCGGCGTAACGCTTCGACGCTGTCCTCGTCGCGGCGCAGCAGCTTGGCCAGGAATTGCGTCTGCCGCTTGCGGGCCACGTGGCTCTTGATTCGCCGCGTGTCCTCGACGGCCTCACGCAGTTCGTCGGTCAGCGGTAACGCGTTGAGCTGGCTGTTGGAGAGACTGGCGAGCTGGTCGGCAAGGTCGAATACCGCCAGTGCATCGCGGCGCTGCTGCGAGCGACTGACGGTGTCGTCGTCGTGGTGATCGCCATTGGCATGCTTGTCGTGAGAATTCATGGAAGTTCGAGAACGTCGCCGCCATGGGCGCAACAGGAAATGCAAGGATACGTCAGGTGAGCAAGCAATCGAATCAGGTCGCCAGGATCAGCGCGGCTCCGGATCTGGATACGGCAGCGCTGGCCGAGCGCGCACGCGAGGTGCTGAAGCGCTGCCAGGCGCGCGGTGCGGACGCGGTGGAGATCGGCGTCAGCGAAGACTTCGGGCTGAATGTCGGTGTGCGACTGGGCGAGGTGGAGACGCTGGAACACAGCCGTGATCGCGGTCTGTCGATCACCGTCTACTTCGGCCAGCGCAAGGGCAGCGCCAGTACGGCAGACTTCGATCCGGCGTCGATTGAAGCCAGCATCGAGCAGGCCTGCGCCATCGCGCGCTACACCGAGGAAGACCCGTT
>JAGRJX010000156.1 GCA_020442545.1 Lysobacterales bacterium | reverse complement strand
GTCGCCAGCGACTCTCCCGCGTGCTCGGACTGGTGGTGCCGGATGCCGAGGTCGAACGTATCCTGCGCGCGCTGGGCATGGACGTGGCAGCGCATGACGACGGCTGGACGGTCACCGCTCCGACGCGTCGATTCGACATCGAGCGCGAGGAAGACCTAATCGAGGAAGTCGTGCGTGTGCACGGCTACGACAAGGTGCCGACGCATGCACCGTCGGGCGAGTTGCGACTTGCCCCGCTGCCGGAAGGCGAGGTGTCGACGTCGCGTTTCCGCCACCAGATGGCCTCACGCGACTACCTCGAAGCGCTGAACTACGCCTTTCTGGCTGAAAACACGCTGGCCGCCTGGCAGCTGCCGGATGCACCGGTGAAGCTGGCCAACCCGCTGACCGAAGAGCTGGGCGTGATGCGCAGTGCGCTGGTGCCGGGGCTGGTGGAAACGGTGAAACGCAACCACGCCCGACAACAATCGCGCATCCGTCTGTTCGAGATCGGCCATGTGTTTGCCGTGGGCAATGCGGCCCCGGTCGAAGCGTCGCGCATTGCCGCTGTCTGCTGCGGCACTGCACACGCCGAGCAATGGTCGGTGAAGTCGCGTGCCGTGGACTTCCACGATCTGCGCGGCGACCTGGAAAGTCTGGCCGCGCTGGCCGGCGCCACGCTGTCCTTCGAGCCGCTGACCGACTCTCCGTGGCTGCATCCCGGCCGTGCTGCGTCCATCCTCCGCGATGGCGCGCCTGTCGGCTGGATCGGCCAGCTGCACCCGGCACTGCAGCAGCGTCTGGATGTCGATGTCGACCTGCTGGCATTCGAGCTGGAGCTGCCGGCGCTGCAGCGTCGGGCGGTGCCGCGTGCCCAGCCGGTGTCGCGATATCCGTCGGTACGTCGCGATCTTGCCGTGATCGTCCCGGAAACCACGCCCTGGGCCGCGCTGGAAGCCAGCCTGCACCACGCCCTGGGCGAGCGCCTTCGAGAGGTTCGTCTCTTCGATCAGTTCGCCGGCGGCAGCTTGGAAAGCGGTTTCAAGAGCTTGGCTATGGGCTTGATTTTGCAGGACGTTTCGCGCACATTAACCGATAATGACGCGGACACAGCCGTGTCGGATGCACTGGCTGCACTTGAGCGCGACTGTGCTGCACGTTTAAGGGGATGACATGGCGCTGACCAAGGCCGACATGGCCGACCGTCTGTTTCTGGACGTCGGCTTGAACAAGCGCGAAGCCAAGGAATTCGTTGACGCGTTCTTCGACACCCTGCGCGACGCGCTGGCGCGTGGCCAGCAGGTCAAGCTGTCCGGCTTTGGCAATTTTGATCTGCGCCGCAAGAACCAGCGCCCCGGTCGCAACCCGAAGACCGGCGAGGAGATCCCGATCTCCGCGCGTACCGTGGTGACCTTCCGTCCTGGCCAGAAGCTGAAGGAACGCGTCGAGGCCTACAGCGGTGCGGAGCAGGCGGGAGACGTCCATGCTTGACGCTGGCAGCAACCGCGAATTTCCGGCGATCCCGGCCAAGCGTTACTTCACCATCGGTGAGGTCAGCGAGCTTTGCGACGTCAAGCCGCATGTGCTGCGCTACTGGGAAACCGAATTTCCCAGCCTGAAGCCGGTCAAGCGTCGCGGCAACCGTCGCTACTACCAGCGCCACGACGTGCTGACCATCCGCCAGATCCGTGACCTGCTGTACGAACAGGGTTACACCATCACCGGCGCGCGGCAGCGACTGGAAGGCGAGGCCGGACGCAACGAAGCGGCCATATCCACGCAGATCGTGCGCCAGGTGCGCATGGAGCTGGAGGAAGTGCTGCAGTTGTTGCGACGGTGAAGAGCAGTGATTCGTGATCCGTGATTGGGAAGCGCAATAGTCGGGCATCGGCACCCCAGCTTTTGAACTGCGCTCTTACGAATCACCAATCACGGCCTCAAACCCGTATAATCCCGCCTCCCGCGACACCGCTCGCGGGACGTGGCGACAAGCCGCATCAAACGAGTGATCGCGCGTCGGGGCGTAGCGCAGCCTGGTAGCGCACTACAATGGGGTTGTAGGGGTCGCGAGTTCGAATCTCGCCGCCCCGACCAGTCGCGATCCACTCCGTTCTTTCCAGCCGGACGCCGCTTCCGGCTTCGGGAAGCGATCCAGGCGCGCTACCAGACCGAAAGCATCATCAGTCCGCGGTCTGGACCGTGCGAGCACAATACCCAATGGCTGTCATGAATCGGTCAAGTGCCTTTCAAGGCCAGAGCGGATCAATGCTTGCCTCCGAGAGATTGAGCCGATAGCCTCGACACCGGCTTCGCCGCACAGGCGGCGGCCACGGTTCCGGGGGGAGTCGTTGACAACCTGGGGATGGAACCATGCGCTTTCCCGCTTTCCCGCTTTCCC
>JAGRJX010000155.1 GCA_020442545.1 Lysobacterales bacterium | reverse complement strand
CCATGTTCGACTTCAAACTTGGCCAGGTCATTGGCCTGCTGCTTCGCACCACGCCTTATCTGTTTCTGCGCATCCTTGTGTATGTCGGGATCAGTCTGGTCTACCTGATCGTGACCGGCACGGGTGCCGGCATTGGCTGGATGGTCGGCCGCGCGGCGTCGAATCCCGGCTTTGCCTTCTGGGGCGGTGCCATCGGCTTTGGCCTGACCAGTGGCGTGCTGTACTGGCTGCGCGAGTATCTGCTGTACATGGTCAAGGCCGGGCACATCGCGGTGCTGGCCGAGCTGCTGGAAGGCAAGGAGATTCCCGGCGGCAAGGGCCAGCTGGCGCACGGTGCCGAGGTGGTGAAGTCGCGCTTTGTCGAGAGTTCGGTGCTGTTCGGCGTGGATCGGCTGATCAATGGCATCATCCGCGTGGTGAATCGCATGACCATGCGCGTCGCCAACTGGCTGCCGATCCCGGGGCTGGAATCGGCGATGGGCATCATCAACGCCATCCTGCGCACCTCGCTGACCTACGTCGACGAGGTGATCCTCGCCCACAACATCCGTGTGAAGTCCGACAACGCCTGGGCCACCAGCCGCGACGCCGTGGTGCTGTATGCGCAGAACTACAAGACGCTGCTGAAAAACGCCGCCGCCATCACCGTGATCGCCTGGCTGCTGACGGCGCTGATCTTCATCGTCTGCCTGGCGCCGGCGCTGGGCATCGCCAGCCTGTTCCCGAACGTTGCCAGCTTCTGGGGCGTGGCCATCGCCGTGGTGCTGGCCTGGGGCCTGAAGGCCGCGCTGGTCGATCCGCTGGCGATGACCGCGCTGATGCAGGTCTACTTCAAGGTCAGCGCCGGGCAGATGCCCAATGCCGAGTGGAGCGGCAAGCTGGAAGGCTGGTCCGGCAAGTTCCGCCAGCTCAAGGACAAGGCCGGTGGCGTTGCGCCGCAGCCAGCGCCGGCATTGCCGGGCAGCGAAGCTGCCGCGCCGCCACCGCCACCGGCGGGCTGAGCAGCATCCGCGCCGAGCTGGCGCAGCGGCAGAGGCTGCGCCAGCGGTGCCTCAGGGCGCGCGCAGGTAGTGCACCGAAAACAGCTGCTGATCGTCGGTCCAGACGGCCTGCGGCATGAAGCCGGCGCGACGGGCGAGTTCGCGGAAGCTGTCGATGCTGTACTTGCAGCTGCTTTCGGTGTGGATCGATTCGCCGTCTGCGAAGTGGAAGGGTTGTCCGGCCAGGTGCACGGTCTGCTCGCCCTCGCTGACCAGGTGCATTTCCACTCGGCTCATGTCGGCGTTGAAGAAGGCCCGGTGGTGGAAGCGTCTCAGATCGAAGTCGGTGCCCAGCTCGCGGTTGATGTGGCACAGCATGTTGCGGTTGAACGCCTCGGTGATGCCGGCTGCATCGTTGTAGGCGGCGTTCAGGCGTTCAGTCGATTTCAGCAGGTCAACACCGATCAGCATGCCGCCACCGGACAGGCGCTCGGCCCAGGCGGTGAGAAAGGACTCGGCGACATGCGGCTCCATGTTGCCGATGGTCGAGCCGGGAAAGAAGCCGACCAGCGGACCGTCGCCGGGGCTTTCCTCCAGCGGCAATGAACTGTCCTCACCATAGTCGGCGACGATGCCGGTGATCGGCAGGCGCGGAAATTCCCGTGCCAGTGCCAGCGCCGAGGCGCGAAGCTGGCTGCCGGAGATGTCGATGGCAACATAGCCGTCCGGGTTTCTCAGGATGCGCAGCAGCGTCTTCGCCTTGATGTCGGCGCCCGAGCCGAGCTCCACCAGTCGGCAGCCATCACCCAGCGCCTCGGCAATCTGACGCCCATGCTGACGCAGGATCGACAGCTCTGTGCGGGTCGGGTAGTACTCCGGCTGCTCGCAGATCGCCTCGAACAGTTCAGAGCCGCGGGCGTCGTAGAACAACCATGCGGGAAGCGATTTCGGCGACATCGACAGCCCGTCAACCACCGCGTCCTGCATGCTCTCGAGATCGGGGCTCAGGTCGACAATGGTGGCGTTGGGCGGTGCGATGACAGCGCTCATGTCAGCTCCTTCATGTCAGGTCCCTGGCGAGTCGCAGCCCGCTGAACTGCCAGCGTGCAGCCGGCGGAAAGAAGTTCCGGTAGCTCGGGCGGATATGGCTTTTCGGCGTGGCGCAGCTGCCGCCGCGCAGTACCATCTGCGAACACATGAACTTGCCGTTGTATTCACCGGCAGCACCTGGCAGCGGCTTGAAGCCGGGGTAGGGCGCGTAGGGACTCTGCGTCCATTCCCAGACGTTGCCGCCGAAGCTGCGCGCGGCCAGTGCGGCGGGTTCAAGGCGGCCCGAATCAGCAAACTCGCCGTTCCGCGTCTGTTGGCCGGCCAAGTGCTCCCACTCGGCTTCCGTTGGCAGTCGAGCGCCGCGAAACCGCGCGTAGGCGTCGGCTTCGAAGTAGCTCAGGTGGCAGACCGGCTCGCGCGGGTCGACGCTCATCAATCCTCGATTGCTGAAGCGCAGCCAGCGTTTGCCGTCACGCCGCCAGTAGAGCGGAGCCTTCCAGGCTTCGGACTGCACCGCAGCCCAGCCGTCCGACAGCCACCACTGCGGGTCGCGATAGCCGCCGGCTTCGATGAACTCGATGTACTCGCCGCAGCTCACCGGGCGCGACGCCAGCGCCAATGGCTCCAGCCAGACGCGATGGCGCGGCCGTTCATTGTCGAAGGCAAAGCCGATACCGTCCGCGCCGACTTCCACCGTGCCGGCGGCTTCGAGCGTCAGCCATTCGACTTTTGGTAGCGATCCGCGATCAACGGTCTGCGGCAGCGCTGATCGCCATGCCGGCTGCAGCGCGCTATGCGACAGCAGGTGCTTGATGTCGGTGACCAGCAGCTCCTGATGCTGCTGCTCGTGGTTGAGGCCGAGTTCCAGCACGGCCAGGGCTTCGCGCCCGCGCCCGGTTTGCGGGTCCAGCGCGTCGAGGAATGTCTGCACGCGCGCTTCCACCGCTTTGCGGTATGTCAGTACCTCTTCAATGGTTGGCCGCGTCAGCAGGCCGCGCTGCGGGCGTGGATGCCGTTCACCCAGCGCTTCGTAGTAGGAATTGAACAGGTACAGCCAGTCGGGATGCAGTGGCTGCAGCCCGGCAAGAGGCTGCAGCAGCATGACCTCGAAGAACCAGGTGGTATGCGCCAGATGCCACTTTCCGGGGCTGGCGTCGGTCATCGACTGCGCGCAGAGATCCTCGGCGCCCAGGCCTTCGATCAGGATCAGCGTCTGGCGGCGAACCTCGCGGAAACGGTTCGCCGGATGCTGGTCGTCGCCTTGCGCTGGAAATGCGGTGTCGATGGCCTTGCGGCGGCGTGGAACCGCCCGTTCCGTCACGGCGCTTGACCATAACATGATCGTATTGCGCCCCGTTCAGCGCGGCCTTCGGGCGACTCCTCCCGGCCGTTCAGGGTTCCGGGCGGGGTGATCGCCACCGCCCGATCCTGTAAAATCCGGCTTTCACCGCGGAACTTCCCCATGTCGTCCCCGTCCGTTACCCCCCTCGTCTTCGTTACCGGCGGGGTGGTGTCCTCGCTTGGAAAAGGCATCGCCGCGGCTTCGCTGGCGGCCATTCTTGAAGCGCGCGGCCTCAAGGTCACGCTGATGAAGCTGGATCCCTACATCAACGTGGATCCGGGCACCATGAGTCCGTTTCAGCATGGCGAGGTCTACGTCACCGACGACGGTGCCGAAACCGACCTTGACCTCGGTCACTACGAGCGCTTCGTGCGCACGCGCCTGACCCGCAGCCATTCGGTGACTACCGGCAGGATTTATGAAAACGTGATCCGCAAGGAGCGTCGCGGCGACTATCTGGGCGCCACCGTTCAGGTGATCCCGCACATCACCGACGAGATCAAGCGCTGCGTGGATGCCGCCACCGAAGGTGCCGACATCGGCCTTGTGGAAATCGGCGGCACCGTGGGCGACATCG
>JAGRJX010000154.1 GCA_020442545.1 Lysobacterales bacterium | reverse complement strand
CAGGCGCGCTACGGCATCACCTGGGGCCCGATCGGTGCCGCCATTGCCTGTCTCGACGAGGCGCTGAACTACTCCAGGGAACGCATCCTGTTCGACCGTCCGGTGGCGGCCACGCAGAGCGCGCAGATCAAGCTGGCCGAGATGGCGCGCCGCATCACGCTGGCGCAGCTGCTCGTGCTGCAGCTGGGTCGTCTGAAGGATGCCGGCACGATGGCGCCGCAGCAGGTCAGCCTGGCGAAGTGGAACAACTGCCGTATGGCCATCGACATCGCCCGCGAGTGCCGCGACCTGCTGGGTGGCGCCGGCATCACCACCGAGCACGCCGCGATCCGCCACGCGCTGAACCTGGAGTCGGTGATCACCTACGAGGGCACTGAAACCGTGCACCAGCTGGTGATCGGCCGTGAACTCACCGGTATCAACGCGTTCTGATTTCCGAAGCGCGGCGTGGGCCGCGATGCAAGCGCAGAGGTCGCCACGCCAATGGGCAGGGCAGGCTCCCGGACACCGATGAACCGCCGTCACTTCGGTGCCTTGCATATCGTGGCGGCGTGCGCGTTGGCGTGGCTGTCGTTCAGCGTGCTGGCGAAACCGGATGTTGACGGCATGATCTTCGCCGATGGTTTCGAGTCGGCGGCAGTGCAGTTTCGCGGTGGCAGCAACCTGATCTGGTATGACGTCGATGCCGCCTGCGTCGCGGAGCCGCAGGCAATCCTCACTGACTACCATGAGCCCGGCGTGCGCCCACGCGTGTTGGACACCTTGGCGGCGATGTTCGGGGCCGGTCAGCGTCGCGTGTCCGTGATTATCTTCCACGCGCACGGCGGTCGCGCCAATCCGGATGGCACGGTCAACGAGCTGGTGCTGGACTCGACCGGAGGCATGCTCGACAAGCAGTTCATCTACAACCTGAAGCAGCTGTTGGCCGACATTGATGCCGCTGGTTTCGAGGAAGTGCTGCTGCGGTTTGCGCCACAATGGATCAACAATCCGCAGGGATGGAAGGACGATGCTGGCTTCGACGAGGCGCTGTTTGCGGAAAACTGGAGTATCGTCCGCAATATTCGCGCCGAGATTGCCGGCAGCGGCATTTCCTATCGCATTGACCTGATGGTCGAAGGTTTGCCGCGCGCCCGGATCATTGCTGGCCAGGTCATTGCCGACAGGCCCGACAACGAGGAATGGACGGAATACGCGCAGCGTCTCTGGGAAAAGTACGTTGATGCCTTCGGCACCTCGGATACCATCGGCTTTTCCAGCGTGGCGGGGCCGGACCTGAAGAAGGTGGATGCGCGGGTCGAGCACCTCAATACGGTGTATCGGGTGCACGGTGAAATCAGGCGACCCGATGTCATTGGCGTGGATCTCTATCCTGCCAACGGACTGGATGAGGGGCAGTTCTTCACCAAGTGGTCGGAGGAACTGGACCGCGAAGGCTTGACCCAGCTGCCGATCATCATCCCGGAGGTGTTCTATGACGACGCGACAGCCGCCGCCAGTCTGCAATCTGCCATGGACCAGACCCGACGAGCGGTTCCCTTTCTGCTGCAGTGGCCCTTGCAACGGGGCGCAGGCTGCTATCCCGGCGATCCGGTGACCGTTCCCGAACCGGATTCCTTCCAGCACTATCTCCGGCACGGCTTCTGACGCGCTCACGCCGCGCTTTCACGACCCTGAACGACGACAATCGACCATGAGCAGCATCGCCATCCCCGCCTGGAAAAAACAGTTCAACCGCGCCGACGTGGTGGACCGCAACTTCACCGAAACCGTGCAGGCCTGGCGCGGCGAGG
>JAGRJX010000153.1 GCA_020442545.1 Lysobacterales bacterium | reverse complement strand
TGGTGCTGCTGTGGTTCTATGCGGGCTCGTTCCGCCTGGCGATCTGGCCGGTACTGGCGGCCATCGTGGCGGTGATCTGGCAGCTCGGCATTCTCAAGCTACTCGGTTTCGGCATCGACCCGATGAACATCCTGACGCCGTTCCTGATTTTCGCGATCGGTGTCAGCCATGGCGTGCAGATGATCAATTCCTGGCTGTCCGAGCGTCTGTTCGGGGGTGTGGAAGGCAGCGCCGACGCGCTTCGCGCAGCCTCTGGTGTCAGCAGCGAAGAGGCGGCCCGACGCAGCTTTCGCCGACTGCTGGTGCCAGGCAGCATTGCGCTGCTCTCGGACTGCATCGGCTTTGTCACCATCCTGTTCATCAATATCCGCATCATTCAGGAGCTGGCAATCACGGCATCCATTGGCGTGGCGGTGATCATCTTTACCAACCTGGTGTTGCTCCCCGTGCTGCTTTCCTACACCGGGTTCGGCAGGCGATACGACAAGTTCCGCGAGCGGCGGATTCACAAGGCCGCGCGCCCGGGAATGATCTGGAGGGCATTGGCCTCATTCTCGCGCCCGGTGCCGGCACTGGTCGCCATCATCGTGGCCGCGGGCCTTGGCTGGTTCGGCTGGCAGAAGGCGCAGGACATGAAGATCGGTGACTCCGAGGCCGGTGTACCCGAGTTGCGACAGGACTCGCGCTTCAATCGGGATGCCCGCGCCATCACCGAACACTTCGGACTGGGCATTGATTCGATCTACGTCATCGCCGAGGCAGCCAAGCAGAGCTGCACCGAGAGCTATCCAGTGATGGAGCAGATCGACCGCTTCGCCTGGCACATGAAGAACATCGAGGGCGTCAATCAGGTGATGACGCTGCCGGATATCTCCAAGATCATCACGGCGGGCTGGAACGAGGGCAACCTGCGCTGGCGAACAATTCCGCGCGACCGCTACGTTATGCGTCAGTCGCTGGCCAATATCGAGACTGATACGGGCCTGCTGAACATGGGCTGCTCGGCGATGCCGATCATGATATTTCTGGAGGATCACAAGGCCGAAACCATTGATCGGGTGGTGAGCGCGGTCAAGCAGTATCGAGAGGCGAATCACAGCTATTTCGGCCCTGATTTCCGCGTCCGGATGCAGCCGCTGGAGGAGGCGGCCGAGAAGGACGGCGAGGTGTTTGAGGACGGGCGCGTCAATCTGCGCCTTGCCACTGGCAACGCCGGCGTCATGGCGGCCACCAACGAGAAAGTTGCCGAGGCGCAGATGCCGATGCTGGGCTGGGTGTATACGGCGGTGATCGTGCTTTGTCTGCTCACGTTCCTTTCGTTGCGCGCGACGCTGGCCATCGTGATCCCGCTGGCACTGGTGTCGATCCTTGCCAATGCCTTGATGGCCCATCTCAACATCGGGCTCAAGGTGAACACGCTGCCGGTGGCGGCGCTCGGCGTCGGCATCGGGGTTGACTATGCGATCTACATCTACAGCCGCATGCGCGAGTTCCTGGATCGTGGTGACACGCTGTACGACGCGTTCTATCACGCGTTGAAACTGACCGGCACCGCCGTGCTGTTCACCGCGCTCACCCTGGCGGCCGGCGTCGGCACCTGGATCTTCTCCGAGCTCAAGTTCCAGGCCGACATGGGTGTGCTGCTGGCTTTCATGTTCGTGATGAACATGATCGGTGCGCTGTTGCTGCTACCGGCACTGCTGTGCTGGATGGGCTTGCGCGGCGGTAAGAAGAAGGCCGGCTGAGCTTCTTCCTCAACGTGAACAACGAAGGCCGACGCAATGCCGGCCTTCGTTGTTTCAGAGCTCGAGCGGCGGCGCTTTCACGGCACGGGTCTTGGCGCGGATAGCGATGGTCAGTACGCCGCCCAGCACCATTGCGCCGCCGAACAGCAGGTGAGGTCCCGGCTGGTCGCCAAGGAACAGCACGCCGAGAACGATGGCGATCACTGGCGCCAGCAGGAGATAGGGCGTGACCGTGCTGACCGGATGTCGCTGCACCAGCCAGTAGAACAGGCCGTGACCGAGCACCGAGGCAATCAGCGCCGAGTAAACCACGCCGCCCCAGGCTGTCCAGCTCGCTGCCTGCAGGGCATGCCAGTGATCGTGTTCGAGGGTCAGGCTGAGCACCAGAAGTGGCACGACGGCACTGATCGCAATCCAGCACTGCTGGGCCATGGGCGTGAGTCTGGTCAGTCCGCGCATCAGCACCGTGCCAATGGCGAGGAACAGCGCCGACACCAGCATCAGCGCCATCGACGCTGGCGACTCCAGCACCAGCGGATCAAAGCCCAGCACCAGCACGCCGGCGAAGCTGGCCGCTATGCCGGCAACCGTCTTCCAGCCAATCCGTTCGCCGAGAAACAGCACGGCCAGCAGCGTGGCCATCGGCACATAGCTTTGCATCAGGATGGCGGGTGAGGCCAGGTTGCCGGCCAGCTTCAGCGCCCAGAAGCTGAGGCCGAAGTGCAGCACGCCGGTGCACATACCAACGCCCAGCAGGCGCCAGCCCTGACCGCTCTGTGGCCCGCGCAACCAGAAAGCCAATAGCGGGATCAGCAGCCCCAGTCGCAGCGCGGTGAACAGGAACGGCGGAATCTCGCGCAGCGCCAGCGCCGAGAACAGGAAGTTGCCGCCCCAGGCAAAGCAGATCAGCAGCACCAGCGCGACGTGGCGGATCGGCATGCGTTGTCCTTTCGGATCGAGTCAGGAAGTAAGGCGTCAGTCGCACGCTACGCGTACGCTGAGTTCAAGCGGGAGTTCTGCATTCAGCCCGACCGTTGCCTTGCTTCGTGATCGGGAGAACTCAAGCCGTTGCTGCTTTGCGAGTGTCGTCAGTAGCTGATGCCGAGGCGCCGGACGAACTTGCTCATCAGCCACAGCGGGCCGACCAGCAGATAGACCAGATCGGTGAGGAAGGAGGGCCGCGCGCCTTCGATGTGGTGGCCGATGAACTGCGCGATCCAGGCGACCACGAACACGGCGATGGCAGACCACATCAAGGTGCTGCTACCGACCTCGCCATGCAGCCACCAGGTGAAGGCGAACAGCAAGACGAAGGCGACCAGCATGGCGAGCCCCAGCTTGATCGAAAGCCGCAGATACCAGCTCATCGCCAGCACGGCGGCCAATGCTGCCCAAAGTCCCGGCCGGCCCAGTGCGGGAGGCACCGGAATCACCCAGAGCAGTGCGATCACTGTCCACAGTATCGCCGGCACGCAGATCCAGTGGATCAGCCGGTTGGTCGGATTGCGATGGTCCTCGGCGTAGTTGCCAAGGAAACGATCCACCGGGCGGCGCCGATCGATGTGTTCACTGCCTGATGCGTTCATGTCGATTGCTCCCGTCCGGTGCGGCATTGGATTCAGTCGATACCAATATCGGCCAGGCGCTGCAGTGCTTCGGCGTAGCGTGCTGCGGTGCCTTCGATGACGTCCGCCGGCAGGCTCGGGCCGGGCGGTTGCTTGTCCCAGCCGATCTGTTCCAGGTAGTCGCGAACGTACTGTTTGTCGTAGCTCGGCGGGCTGCTGCCGACCGCGTAGTCCTCGGCCGGCCAGAAGCGAGACGAGTCCGGTGTCAGCATTTCGTCCATCACACAGAGTTCGCCTTCCTCGTCGAGTCCGAACTCCAGTTTGGTGTCGGCGATAATTACCCCGCGCGAAGCGGCGTGCTCGGAAGCGAAGCGATAGATCGCCAGCGTCGCCACGCGGACCTTTTCCGCGAGCTCGCCGCCGATCAGGCGCACCACCTGGTCGAAACCGATGTTCTCGTCGTGATCGCCCACCGCCGCCTTGCTGGACGGCGTGAAGATCGGTGTCGGCAGCTGCTCGGCCTGGCGCAACCCCGCGGGCAGTTCGATGCCGCAGACGCTGCCGCTGGCCTGGTAGTCGTTCCAGCCCGAACCGATGAGGTAGCCGCGGGCAATGGCCTCGATCGGCAGTCCCTTCAGTCGCTTGGCGACGACGCTGCGCCTGGCGTACAGCGCCTTGTCCACGCCTTCCGGCAGCACGCTGGCCAGCGGCGTGCGGCTGACGTGGCTCTTCATCAATCCCCTGGTGCGGTCAAACCAGAAGTTGGACAGCTGGGTCAGCATTTCGCCCTTGCCGGGAATCGGGTCGGGCAGGACAACGTCGAAGGCAGACAATCGATCAGTAGCCACGATGAGCAGCTCGTCGTCCGGCAGGTCGTAAACATCGCGAACCTTGCCGCGATGGCGCAGGGTCAGGCCGGGCAGGTCGGATTGGCGGAGGGTGGTGGGCACGCGGCGCATTCCAGTTGCTGGTGATCGAGGGTGACCATTTTAGCGGTTCCGACATCGGGCGCAGGCTAGAATGCGCGCCATGTCACTGATTCGACACATCCCGCCGTCTTGCGGCGCGTTGCCGCAGCAACGCCCGGGAAATCCATGAGGCTGCTCATCACCCTGATCGCTTCGCTGGTCGGCCTTCGCATGACCCGGCATTGGGGCGGTGCGCTGGCCGGTGCCGTGCTCGGGCGCTTTGCCAGCGCCTGGCTGGAGCAGCGTCTTCGTCCTGCGTCCGCGACAACTCACGAACAGGCCGCGACAACGGACAACCTCGACATCGACCTGTCGACCCTGGGCCTGAAGCGCGGCGCCAGCCAGGATGACATCGAGCAGGCCTGGCGTCGCCTGATGGCGCGTTACCATCCGGATCGCGCCACCGAAACCGGCCGCGCCGAAGCGGAGCGACGAAGCGGCGAGATCAACGCCGCCTATCGTCGGCTGCGTCGCCGCAAGCGCCACTGAAGCGCATCATTTCCAGGCTCCTCGAAACTCGCACCACGGAACCCATCATGCAATCCACCGTCATCGCACCGTCCATCCTGTCCGCCGACTTCGCCCGCCTTGGTGACGAGGTCAACGCCGTGCTCAAGGCCGGTGCCGACTGGGTGCATTTCGACGTGATGGACAATCACTACGTGCCCAACCTCAGCATCGGGCCGATGGTCTGCAAGGCACTGCGCGACCACGGCATCACGGCGCCCATTGACGTGCACCTGATGGTGGAGCCGGTGGACGCGCTGGTGCCGCAGTTCGCCAAGGCCGGCGCCTCACTGATCAGCTTCCATCCCGAGGCCAGCCGCCACGTGCACCGGACCATCCAGGCGATCCATGCCGAAGGCTGCCGGGCTGGCCTGGTACTGAATCCGGCCACGCCGCTGGAAGTTCTTGACTGGGTGCTGGATGACCTGGATCTGGTACTGCTGATGTCGGTGAATCCGGGCTTTGGCGGTCAGGCCTTCATCCCGTCCACGCTGGACAAGATCCGTCAGCTCCGCGAACGCATCGACGCCAGTGGTCGCGCCATCCGGCTGGAAGTGGATGGCGGCGTGAAGGCCGAC
The DNA here is from genome assembly GCA_020442545.1 of Lysobacterales bacterium. Classification (GTDB taxonomy): domain Bacteria; phylum Pseudomonadota; class Gammaproteobacteria; order Xanthomonadales; family Xanthomonadaceae; genus JACKOX01. Next base: position 595 of record JAGRJX010000153.1, on the reverse strand, counting down.
AATATCGGCGAGATCGCCGCAGCCGGTGCCGATACCTTTGTCGCGGGTTCCGCGATCTTTGGTGCGGGCGACTACGCGGCGGTCATAGGCGAGATGAAGGCGGCGGTTGAACGTTCTCGCGGGAACGCTGTTTGAGGCTGGCACCCAGCTTTTGTTGCTCGTTGTCTGGGAGCAAGAGCTTTCGTTCGCCTTCGGCGAGCGACCTACTTTCTCTTGCTTGTCCAAGAGAAGAGTAGGCAAAGAGAAGGACACCCCGCGTTCGCGCCCGGCTTTGCCCGGTTCGTGAGACAGAGCCTGGGTTTTCGACAACACATCCTGTGTTGGCGAAAACGCGCGCGCATCCCTGCACGCGCCCGCTGCGCGGCCTGATCGTCTCCGCCTCACCGCTACCGAGGGGACCCGAAGAGCGTCGCAAGTGGCGGCTATGCTGCTCCTGGGTCCCGTGGAAGTGCCGAGAAGCGGAGGAAGCCGGCGGGGAAAGGCGCGCCTGTTTGAGGCCATGGATGGCCGAGTTCGCGCCGGCCGCCGAATTCCGAGCAACGCAGGGAACGGCGACGGCTCCACCGTCGCCGCGCGGACTTCGGGTGTCCTTTCT
>JAGRJX010000152.1 GCA_020442545.1 Lysobacterales bacterium | reverse complement strand
ACATCGGCGGCATCTTCAAGCATGCCCGCGCCATCAATGCTTTTGCCAACGCCACCACCAACAGCTACAAGCGCCTGGTGCCGGGCTTCGAAGCGCCGGTGCTGCTGGCCTACTCGGCGCGCAACCGTTCGGCGTCCTGCCGCATTCCGTGGGTGTCGAACCCGAAGGCGCGCCGCATCGAGATCCGCTTCGGCGATCCAGTCAACACCGGCTACCTGACCTTCGCCGCCATGATGATGGCCGGCCTCGACGGCATCCTGAACAAGATCGACCCGGGCGCACCGATGGACAAGGACCTCTACGACCTGCCGCCGGAAGAAGAGAAGGACATCCCCACCGTCGCCTCCAGCCTCGACCGCGCGCTGGAAGCCCTCGACCAGGACCGCGACTTCCTCAAGGCCGGCGGCGTCTTCAGCGACGACTTCATCGATGGCTACATCGCGCTGAAGATGCACGAAGTCACCGCCTTCCGAGCCGCCACGCATCCGCTTGAGTATCAGATGTACTACGCAATCTGATTGCGGAGCGATACTTCAGCAACAACAAACGGCCCGCCAAGTGCGGGCCGTTTGCTTTTGCGTTCACGCCATGCGGGCTGTCACCATTCGTGCCTGTCGGCGTCGTTGGCTGGCGATGAAACTTTGCGAGGAAGGGAATGCGGGCGATTGCCAAGGGCATTGGGCTGCTGCTGTTGGCGGCGGGGCTGTTCGGGCTGTGGTATCTGATCGTGAGCCAGGGCTGGTGGCCGCGCTTGAGCGAGGAGCAGAAAGCGGCTGTTGCCCTGATGGAGCAGCCAATGGCGGTGCCGCCCGGCGAGAACGCGCTGGTGATGGCAGAGTTGATCCGCCATGACGTGCCGGAAGCCGACTATCCGAAGTGGAAGACGCACGGGCCAATCGGTCTCGAAAAGGCGCTGGTGGCTGCTGGTCACCAGCGCTTGGTGGATGCGGAAACCAGCGATGCCTGCGGCAGTTCGTCAGCGGATTGCCTCAGCGCCGTGCTGGACGATCCCGAGTCGGCGCGGCAGAAGCGCGAGACGTTTGCGGTGGTCATTTCAAGGCTGCCGCTGCTCTTCCGGTCCACGCATGCCAGTATTCGTCCGGCACCGCCGGAGGTCAGTCTGGAGGATGTGCCGCCGGGATCCGGGCTTGGCACACAGGTCGCCGAGCTGGATGCGGCGCTGATGTTCGCCGATGGCGATATCGACGGCGCGGTTGATAGCGCATGCCGGCAGGCGGCCTTCTGGCGCGGGCTGGTCGCCAACAGCGACACCTTGATTGCCCAATTGATTGCTGGGCGCCATGCGATCCGTGCCGGCGAACTGCTCAACGGCATGGTGTTGCGTGAGCCGCTGCGTGCCAAGCCATCGCCAGCCTGTCTGGCAGCGTTCCGTCCCTTTGACGCCGACGAACGCAGCCTCTGTGACGCCATGCGTGGCGAGTACGCCTGGGTGACATCGTTCGACCTGCAAGCAGCGGTGGAAGCCGAGCAGTCATGGCTGTCCCCGAGGATGAACAAGGCGCACAACGACGCACTGGCGGCGTGGACCTATTCGCAGCTCTGCGACGAAGGTTATGTCGCCGCGGTACGGAAGTCTGACTTCGCTACACTGAAAGCGCTGGAATGCAGCTGGAGCGAGTACCTGTTCAATCCGCCCGCCTGCATGCTGTTCCAGATCGGGCAGCCAGCTTACTTCGACTATGTTCACCGGCTGGATGATTACAGCAGCAACCTGTCGGCCATCCGCGCCGCGATCTCGATCAACGCCCGCGCCGACGGCGTCAGTCTGGACGAGGCCTTCGCGCAGCGTCCCGATGGTGATCAGCGGGAGCAACAGCGGATCGACGTTGCCGAGGATGGTAGCCCGGTACTCGCACTGTCAGCGGGCGCGCTCCAGCGCCACTATCGCTTCACGCCGCTGCTGCTTCGCGAAGATGTCGAGGTCGTCAGCGATGAGCCGACCGGGAGCGAGGCGTCGGAACCGGCTCGCTAGCCCGAGCGGTAGCGACAATGGCGGCGCGAACGAGTCTTGTGCCGGGAGTCCACCTGGTTGCCTGAGGGCGTGCTCATGTCTCAAGCTGACGATATGCCGGTGTTTGCATCAGAATGCCCGGCGTTACTGCGCCAGCTGCACGGCAGTGGGTGCATTTCGATCAACTGAATCTCGATACCGAATCCACCCCGCCGCCAGTCAGCGCAAGCGCGCCGGCCCGGTTGCCTTCGCGGTTTGGGGTCTGACCTACGGGAGCCGCCGCCATGAACAAGGCCGCCGCCGATAGCATCGCCATTCCGTCGCCAGCCCGGGACGAGTCGCTACACAGTGACAGCGTTGCCGACATGTATCGTGCCCTGCTGGACGAACTCGGGCGTCCGCCGACGGGTGCAGAGCTGTCGAGCAGGCTGCGTCAGGCGGGCATCGACGGCAATGATCGTCGCATCAGCAAGACCCTCGGAAACCTTGAGCGCTTCGGTGCGCGTGAGTGCATCGATGCCGAGCACTTTGAACGGGCGCTGGCGCCGGATGAGGCAACGCTGGTGCAGCGTGCCCTGTCCGGTGATCTGGTGATTCCCGATTTCGCGGGCTTCACGGAGACCTGCACGTCGCTGTTCGAGGAATGCCGCAGTGAGCGCGGTGGCCATGTTGCGACCTACATCCCGCAGCTGGCGCGCGTCGATCCCGAGCTTTACGCGCTGGGCATCTGCACCATCGACGGGCAGCGTTTCTCGGTGGGCGACGCCGGCGAGAACTTCTGCGTGCAGTCCACCTGCAAGCCGGTCACCTACGCCACCGCGCTGGAGATGCACGGTCGCGATGTGGTGCACCGGCACGTGGGTCGCGAGCCTTCGGGGCGTTCCTTCAACGAGCTGACGCTGAACGCGCAGGGCCTGCCACACAACCCGATGATCAACGCCGGCGCGATCATGTGTTCGTCGCTGATCGACGCGAAAGCACCGCTGGCTGATCGCTTTGATCGCATCATGTCGGTGTGGCGCGAGATGGCCGGTGGAGCGCCGCTGTCATTCGACAATGCGACCTACCTGTCCGAGAAGGAATCAGCCGACCGCAACTTCGCGCTGGCCTACTTCATGCGCGAGAAGCAGGCGTTTCCACCGCAGACGGACGTGGTCAACACGTTGGATTTCTATTTCCAGTGCTGCTCGATCAGCCTCAACGTGCGCGAGATGTCGGTCATCGCGGCGACCTTGGCCAATGGCGGTGTTTGTCCGACGACGAACCGCCGCGTGCTCAAGCCCGATACGGTCAAGGACTGCCTGTCGCTGATGTATTCCTGCGGCATGTACGACTTCTCAGGGGAATACGCCTTCACCGTGGGCATCCCGGCCAAGTCCGGTGTGTCCGGGGCGATGATGCTGGTGGTGCCCGGTGTCTGTGGCATCGCGGTATGGAGTCCGCGCCTGGATGAGCTCGGCAACTCGGTCCGTGGCGTGGCCTTTTCCAAGCGGCTGGTGGAGACTTTCCCGTTCCATACCTACGCCAACATGCTCGGCGATATCCGTTTGCAGGATCCGACCACCTCGCATATCGAAAGCGAGGCGGTGGTGACCAGCTCGCTGTGTGCTGCCGCGGCGCGTGGTGACCTCAGCGAACTGCGACGGCTGGTGGCGCGCGGCGCTGATGTGTCACGTGGTGACTACGATGGCCGTACGCCATTGCATCTGGCAGCGTCGGAAGGTCAGGTGTCGATGGTGCGGCTGCTGCTTGCCCTGGGTGGCGACAAGAATGCAATCGATCGTTGGGGGAATACGCCACGTGATGATGCGCTGCGGGAAGGCTTCGCCGACATCATCAACTTGTTACCTACGCCTTAGGCCAGCGAGGGCAATAGGCCGAGCCGAGCGCTGCCGCAAAGGCGCCGGAGCTTGCTGATATCCGGGAAGCCGCCGCTGGCGGCGGCCCCGATAGCGGCTGAGCTCAGAAGCTCAGCACGCTGGTCGCCATTCCCTTGGCCAGCTCGTCCTTGTGGCCACGCAGGAGTTCGGCGTTGGCGGCCATGCTGGTGCCCTTGAGCTGGTCAGGGATCTGCTGTCCTGCCAGAAGCGGCAGGGCGGCGAAGGCCTGCTGGCGCGTCCAGCGGTATTCGCCGAGGGACATGTCATTCCGGTTGAGAGCTTCCACTTGTGCCTTCTTGGCGGTCAGCACAAGACCGGCAACATCGTTATAGGTCTGAAGCACTTCCTGCAGATTGGCATCGCGCCCGCTGGCCTTGCGCTCTTCGTTCATCTGCTTGTAGCGCTGGTCCAGGGTCTGCCAGTCGTTGCCCAGTGCGGCAATGATGTCGCGTTGGACAGTGAGGAAGCGGTTCACCTTCGCCTGATCAAGGCGACCGTCTTCCGGCACGGCGAAGGTTTCGGTATTCCGCACCTGTTTGTCCAGCTCGGCGACCTGTTGCCACTGTTTGGCCTGGTCGATGAATGCGCTACCGGCATCCCAGGCCGGGCGCACGATGAACCAGTAGGCGGCACCACCACCGACGACGATGGCGAGCAGGACGACGACGAGGCATCCGGTCAGGGCTTTTTTCATGATGGGTCCGGGATCGGGAATCCGTTGGTTAGTTGGTTTACGGGGAGAAACGGTACTGCGTTGGGAAATCCGACACCGGCGGATAGCCCCTCAACCGGGCAGAAAACGGTTCGTGCCAGGCATCAGGGCATGTGTCCCGCTACCGCGACAGCGGCTGTCCCGAGGTCGCGACAGAATCGGCTGTCTGGCGGCCGAAAAATGTCACATCGCATTGTTTTACATAGTTAATTCTGATTGGCATGGCCGTTGCAAACGGCATGGCGGGTCTTTTGGAAGTCCGTCGCCATGTTCCGTCTCATCCGCACACTGTTGTTCTTCACCGCCTTGTCGTCCCCGCTGATCTGCCTCGCGGCGGTGCGGACGGTTGGGCCGGTTTCCTGCAGCTACACCAATCTGGCCAGCGCCATCGCTGCGGCCGATCCCGGCGATGAGATCCGCGTCAGCAAGGAGTATGCCGAGCCGACGAATGTCCTGATCGAAAAATCGCTGACCATCGTCGGCGGCTTGCCGCATTGCTTTGCGGCCACACCGGAAACCAGCTCCAGCTTCAGCACGTTGGCCAGTGATGCAGCGCCGTCGCGCGCCATTCTGGATGTGCGCGGCAGCGGGGTGCAGGTGGCCCTCTACCACCTGCGCCTGACCGGCAATCCGAGCCTCAACGGAATGAACGTGCAGGCTGGCGCGCTGGTGCTGGCAGGTGGCGTGGAGATCGACGCCAACATGGCCCTGTTCGGCGGTGGGGCCTGGGTCCACGGAACGGGCAGCGAACTGCGCGCGGTGGGCACGCCATTTTCCAGCAACCTGACCGCGCTCAACATCCATGACAACGAGGCCCCTCAAGGTGGCGGTATCCATGTCGGCGATGGCGCACTGCTGCGTCTGAGCGAGGGCGCGCGCACGATCCAGATCTGGAACAACAGCGCAGTCAATCTCGGTGGCGGCACAGGACGCGGCGGCGGCATCTACCTGCAGTCCGGTGGCCATGCTTCGGGGATCAGCGGCATGTTCGGCAACACGGCCGTGCTGGGGGGCGCGGTGTATGTCGAGGGTCGCGACTCGGGAAAACCTGTCGCTGATGACACTGACCTGGTGATTGACGGCACGCTCAACCAGAACAGTGCAAACAAGGGCGGCGCGGTCTACGTGGCCGCTTCCGATGAAGCCGTGGTGAGTATTGATCGTCTGTTCCAGAACCATGCCGGCAGCGAGGGCGGTGGGTTGTGGTTCGGGAGCGATGGCAGTGCCGAAATCGGCATCGTCGAGGACAACAGCAGTAGCGGTGTCGGTGGTGGTGTACACCAGAGTGCCGGCAGCCTGCGCATTCGCGAGCAGTTGGTCGACAACAGCGCTACCAGCCATGGCGGCGGCATCTACAGCACCGCAGGCAGTCGACGTTTCGATGGTGGCGTCGAAATTGCCCGGAACCAGAGTGGTGGCGATGGCGGTGCGTTGTGGGCCAGCGCCGACGACGGTACCCGGATCCCCGGGGCTGACATGGACGCAGGGGCTTGCGACGCCACCACGCCGTGCCGGGTCGAGGCAAATCATGCGGACGGGAACGGCGGTGCTTTCCATATGCAGGCATCGGACCTGACGACGTTCAGCAGCGGCGACGCCGATGTGGCCGGACTCCAGTTCGCCGACAACAGCAGTGGAGACTTCGGTGGCGCGATCCACGCGGCCTCGGGTACCACCTTGCGGCTG
>JAGRJX010000151.1 GCA_020442545.1 Lysobacterales bacterium | reverse complement strand
GGCCAATCTTGCCGAGAACGGCATTAGTGGCACCGCGCATCGCCTGGCACAGGCCGACGTGATGCGCTGGCTGCAAGCCGAACGTGGCGAATACGACCTGGTGTTCTGCGATCCACCGACCTTCTCGAACTCTGCGCGCGCCGGCGATTTCGACGTGCAGCGCGAACACGTCGAACTGATCCGCCGAATCATGGCGCGACTGTCGCGCGACGGTCTGCTGCTGTTCTCCAACAACTTCCGCCGCTTCAAGCTCGATCCCGTCATCGAAGCCGACTATGCCGTTGAGGCGCTGAGTCCGGTGTCCATCCCGCCCGACTTCGCGCGCAATCCGCGCATCCACCAGCTCTGGGCAATCCGTCATCGCCAGGGCAGCTAGCGTTTGAGCTGTTACCGGGGCGCTGCGCTGCGCTGGCGCGTTCGGTTCTTGCCCTCCGGCGGGGCCTTCACTGCCCTGGATCGCGCCTGGGTCAGCACAAAAACGGTAGCCGGCGGTACATTCCATACGGCGAAACTGCCGCGTCGACTGCGCAGTCTGAGCGCGGCCAGCACGTCCCTGGACACAGGCGTCACCGGGCCGTAGGTGAACTGGATGAAACGCCCTCCGGGTCGCAGCATGCAAAAGGCAGATTCAAGAATCTGCGTCTGCAGTTCCTGGCTCATCGACAACAGCCCCAGTCCCGAGATCACCGCGTCGACCTGACCGGGTTCGGCGAATCCGGCCTTCTTCGCCACTGCCGGCAGTTCGCGCGCATCACCCAGCGCGACACGGACATCGGGGAAACGTCGGCTCAGGTGGTGGTGAAGCTCTTCGTTCAGCTCGACCACCATCAGGTTCTCATCGGTAATGCCGTGATCGAGCAGGGCGCGCGTAAACACGCCAGTGCCGCCACCAAGCTCGATGACGCGCTCGCAGTTGGGCGGCAGTTCCTTGACCATCAGCCGCGCCAGGTGGCGGCTGGAGGGCGATATGGCGGCGATGGACAGCGGATGACGCAACCACTGGCGGAAGAAGGTCCAGGCGCCGGGCGGCGCTGGTTCTCGGGAAGGCGAGTTCGAACTCATGGGCGAAGGATAGCGTTGTTCGGCAAGGTTGGGGTGCCGGCCTGCGGGCATTGGCGATCGGAATTGTTGCATTGCGGTTCAGTACGCGGTTGGCAACCTGCGCACAGACCGGAACCCGATTCGCGCTTCCGGCTCCGGTCTGGCATCAGCTGCGTCTACCCCCGCTGGGCCGCGCGCCAGCCAGAGACGAAGGTCGCGGTCGCGCGTGACCATCCGTGCAACCGCCATCGCCAAAGGAGTGTCGATGATGTCCGCCAGAATCCTGCTGACCACCTTCCTTGGCCTGGCTTTGGTCGGATCACTGGCCGCGCTTGCCGACGAAGGCGAGCGGACGCCATTAAGGCCCTTTGCGGCCTGCATGGACCCGTCACAGGTTCGGGGCTGGTCGCGCATCGGCGAAGACCAACTGCTCGTTGACGCCGGCCACCGTCGTTACCACGTGATGCTGGAGCGACAGTGTGCGGATCTCGATTTCGCAACCGGGCTGCATTTCGAAGGCGTTCTGGCGGATGCCGGTGGCCGTGTGTGTGGCGATCCGGGTGACCGGCTGGTTCCCCTGACGACCACGGGCAAGGCGACGCCATGCCCGATTGTGCGCATCGTGCCGGTGAACAAGTCCGAATACAGAAGCTTGCTTGAGGGCCGGACGGCATCCGATCGCGCGCCGGTGGGTGCGGCGGCAGACATGATCGGCAAGCCGGGCGGCCAACCCTGACATCTGCTCGACAGTTCAATCGTGTATCACGCGCCCCAGCAGGATCGAATCCTGCACGCCGCCGCCCATGCGCCAGCGTGCGCGGGCACGGCCTTCTTCCTCGAAGCCCAGTCGTCTCAGCAGACCCAGTGAGGCCGCATTGTCGGGGTCGACGTCGGCCTCGAACCGGCGCATGCCCACTTCCGACTCCGCATAGCGCATGGCGCGCGACAGCGCCTCCCGGGCGAGTCCTTGGCCCCAGCGGTCGCTGCGCAAAGCGAAACCGACTTCGCAGCGACGATGGTTGCGATTCATGCTGAACAGCGTGACGGTGCCGATCAGGCGATCATCCGCATGCTCGGTTATGGCCCACTGCCAGAGTTGGCCGTCCAGCGCACGACGGCAGATGTCGTCGATCAGCTCCGTCGCCTGCGCACGATCCGTCCACGGCGGATGGCTCCAGTATCGCGTCACCTCCGGATTTGAGAACACCGCAAACAGGGACTCGGCATCGCTCTCTCGCGGCGCGCGCAGGCGCAGGCGCTCGGCCTCCAGTGTCGGCAGCACGGCTTCCAGCGCCTTGCCGGCGCGTCCACCCGGCATCAGCCCGTACGATTCGCGGATCAACACGTCGAAATAGCGACGATCCTCCGTCGCACGTGGTCCGCCATTGTCGAAATCATCCCGACAACCCGGATTGCAGAAACCCACCGTGCGCCCGCGATAGCGCGTCAGCGAATTGTCGCTGACCGGTTCACCGGATCGGGGGCAGAAGCGGTTGAGGGATTTGGGCATTGTCTGCCGGTGTAGATCAGTGATCTTGATTGATTGAACCGGTGTGTTCAGAGCCAGAACTATTGCTGGCGCAGCACGATGTTTTGGAAG
>JAGRJX010000150.1 GCA_020442545.1 Lysobacterales bacterium | reverse complement strand
ACTTCGGGCAAAGGTGGGGTCGGCAAGACCACCACGAGTGCTGCATTCTCATCGGGCCTCGCGCTGCGCGGCTTCAAGACCGCGGTCATCGACTTCGACGTCGGCCTGCGCAACCTCGGCCTGATCATGGGCTGCGAGCGCCGCGTGGTGTACGACTTCGTCAACGTCATCCATGGCGACTGCACGCTCAAGCAGGCGCTGATTCGCGACAAGCGTTTCGAGAACCTGCACGTGCTCGCCGCCTCGCAGACCCGCGACAAGGACGCGCTGACCCCGGAGGGCGTGCAGAAGGTACTCGACGAACTCGACGCCGACGGCTTCGACTTCATCGTCTGCGACTCGCCGGCCGGCATCGAGAAAGGCGCCTACCTGGCCATGTATTTCGCCGATCAGGCGGTGGTGGTGGTCAACCCGGAAGTGTCCAGCGTGCGTGACTCGGACCGCATCCTCGGCCTGCTGTCGAGCAAGACCCGACGCGCAGAGAATGGCGAGCGCGTCCGTGAACACCTGCTGCTGACCCGCTACAGCCCGGCCCGTGTCGCCACCGGCGACATGCTGTCGATTGCCGACGTGCAGGAAATCCTCGGTCTCGACGTACTCGGCGTCATTCCCGAAGCGCAGGAAGTGCTGCAGTCATCCAACGCCGGCGTGCCGGTAATCCTCGACGAGCAGTCGCCCGCTGGTCAGGCCTACGACGACGCCGTCGCCCGCCTGCTCGGCGAGCAGCGGCCGATGCGCTTCACCCAGGTCGAAAAGAAGGGCCTGTTCTCCAAACTCTTCGGGAGCTGAGATGGGCATTTTCGACTTCCTGCGCCAACGCCAGCCGAACTCCGCTTCGGTCGCAAAGGAGCGCCTGCGCATCATCGTCGCGCAGGAGCGCAGCGCACGCGGCGGTCCCGACTACCTGCCGATGCTGCGTCGCGAAATCCTCGAAGTGATCCGCAAGTATGTCCACGTCGATCCGGACGCGGTGCAGATCAACGTCGACAAGGATGGCGGCCACGACGTGCTGGAGCTGACCGTCTCGCTGCCCGATGACAACGACTGATGCACTTACCCCTTCTCCCGCTGGCGGGGGTGAGCAGGGATTTCGAGCGGCCGCGCTGCGAGCCTGCGAACGACATCCGGCATGCAAGCCGGATGGCCGGGGATAGGCACGTAGGGTGGAGGCGCGAATGCGCCATCTCCAACTGCCACACCACAGCGTGCCGATGAATAGCACGCCCCGCAGCGACGAATCAGCCGTCCTGACCCTCGGCGAAATCGACGCCGGGCAGGTTGCCGCCCTGCTCACCCGCTACGACCTCAAGCTCGACCACCTGCCCGATGGCGCCGAGATTCCCGGTAGCTACTGGGGCGCGCCCGAAGCCGGGCTGATCGGCAGCACCGTCTACGCCCGCAATGACACGCCGGTGCATTCGCTGCTGCACGAGGCCTGCCACCTGATCGTGCTGCCACCCGAGCGTCGCGCCGCCGTCCACACCGACGCCACCGACAGCATCGACGAGGAAAACGCCGTCTGCGTGCTTCAGGCGCTGCTCGGCGACCAGATTCCCGGCGTCGGCCGCCATCGCGTCCTCGACGACATGGACCGCTGGGGCTACACCTTCCGACTCGGTTCGGCCCGCGCCTATTTCGAACAGGACGCCGGTGACGCGTTCGACTGGCTGCGCCAGCGCGGCCTGCTGCCGGCTTGCGCTGAAGGCGCTGCCTGACTAGCCTCACGGGTCCACCGCGCCACCCGGCGCGAACCGCAAAACCCCGAGGTGTCCTGTGAAGTTCCAGATTTCCCTGTTGTCGCTGGCTGTATCTTCAGCCCTGCTCCTGTCCGCCTGCCAGAACGACTCCAAGGCCAGGCCCGTCGACGCCAAGGCCGCAACCGCCGAAGACGCCAAGGCCTTCATCAAGCAGGTCAACACGGACCTTCGCGACAACTACCCCGAGGAAGCCGCGGCGCAATGGGTGGCCTCCACCTACATCAACGGCGACACCCAGCTGCTGGCCGCCAAGGCCAACGAGCGCTCGCTGGCGCGACTCAAGGAAAACACCGAGAAGGCCGCGACCTTCAGCGGCGTCGAGGGCATCGATGCCTCCACCGGTCGCGCACTGAAGCTGCTGGAGCGCTCCACCTCGATGCCGGCGCCGAAAGACAAGGCCAAGCTGGCCGAATTGACCCGCATCGCCTCCAAGCTGGAAGGCGAATACGGCGCCGGCAAGTACTGCACCGGCGAAGGCGACGCAAAGCAGTGCCGTGAACTGGGCGAACTGGAAGACGTGCTGCGCGAGAGCCGCGACTACGACAAGCAGCTCGACGCCTGGCAGGGCTGGCGCACCATCAGCCCACCAATGCGTGCCGACTACCAGAAGCTGGCCGAGCTGCTGAACGAAGGCGCGCAGGAACTGGGCTACGCCAACGCCGGCGAATTCTGGCGCAGCAGCTACGACATGAGTCCGGCCGACTTCGAGGCCGAAACCGACCGTCTCTGGGACCAGGTCAAGCCGCTGTACCAGAACCTGCAGTGCTACGTGCGCGGCAAGCTGGAAGAGAAGTACGGCGAGCGCGGCAGCATCAACGGCATGATCCCGGCCCACCTCACCGGCAACATGTGGTCGCAGCAGTGGGGCAACATCTGGGATCTGGTTGAACCCTATCCGGGCACCGGCAAGCTGGACATCACCACCGGCCTTGCCAAGCAGCACTACGACGACCAGGCCATGGTCAAGCGCGCCGAGGACTTCTACACCTCGCTGGGCATGCCTTCCCTGCCGGAAAGCTTCTTCCAGAAATCGCAGTTCCTGAAACCGCGTGACCGCGATGTGGTCTGCCATGCCAGCGCCTGGGACATGAACTACCGCGGCGACGTGCGCATCAAGATGTGCATCCAGCCCAACGAGGACAGCTTCACCACCATCTACCACGAGCTCGGCCACATCTATTACTAC
>JAGRJX010000019.1 GCA_020442545.1 Lysobacterales bacterium | reverse complement strand
GCAAGGTGACGGTGATTTCTTCGGCACCGATGAGTGCCGACGCCATCTACGATGTCTTCGAATCGGTGCTGCGCGTGCATGGTTTCGCGGCGGTGCCGGCCGGCGGCATGGTCAAGATCGTGCCGGTTGCCGCCGCGCTTTCCGACGGCGGCGTCGGCAGTACCTCGGGCAGCGGGCCTGACGGGCTGGTCACCCGCGTCATCGAGCTCAAGCACGTCGCTGCCAGCGAGGTCGCCGAATGGCTGCGGCCGCTGCTGCCGCCGCAGGCGCAGCTGCTGGCCAACCGCGACAGCAACAGCCTGCTGGTCACCGATCGGTCCGCCAACGTCGAACGCCTGCAGCGCATCATCCAGCGCATCGACCACAGCAGCGGCGGCGAGGTTGAAGTCATCGCCCTGCAGCACGCCAATGCAGCGGAAGTCGCCAGCACCATCGCTTCGCTGGAGCAGAGCGGCCAGCCGGCGGGCGTGATGCGCCCGGACGGCGCGCGCATCGTCGCCGATGCACGCACCAACTCCGTACTGCTGTCCGGCGCGCCGGCCGAGCGCCAGCGCCTGCGCGCGCTGATTGCGCACCTCGACACGCCGCTGGCCGGCAGCGACAACACCCAGGTGATTTTCCTCAGCAACGCCAATGCCGAGGATCTGGTCGAGATCCTCGATGGCGTCGCCCGCGCACTGACCGGCGATGCCGCCGGCGACGGTGGCGCGCGCAGCGCGACCATCCAGGCACATCCGGAAACCAACGCGCTGGTGATCACGGCGGCGCCAGCCGTGGTACGCGGCATCGAATCGGTGGCGCGGCAGCTCGACGTGCGCCGCGCGCAGGTGCTGGTGGAGGCGGTGATCGTTGAAGTGTCGGATGAGCTGGCGTCGGAGATCGGCGTACAGTGGCAGGCCAGCGATATCCGCGCCGATGCCAGTGCCGACGGCATCCATCCCGGCATCATTGGCGGCACCAATTTCCCGAGCAACGCGGCAAGCGGAGCCGGTGGCATCTTCGGATCGTCGACCAATCCGATTGCCGGACTTGCAGGCAGTAGTGGTCTCAATCTCGGCTATCTTGGCGGGGCGATCACCATTCCCGGCATCAACGACGGCAATCCGATTTTCCAGGTCGGTGCGCTGGTCCGAGCGCTGCGCGGCGACAGCCGTGCCAACATTCTGTCGCAGCCGTCGCTGGTGACGCTGGACAACCACGAAGCCGAGTTCAAGGTGGTGCAGGAAGTGCCGTTCCTGACCGGCCAGTACACCAACACCGGCGCCAACGGCGGCAGCACGCCGACCAATCCGTTCCAGACCATCAACCGCGAGGACGTGGGCCTGATCCTTACCGTCACGCCACACATCAATGACGGCAGCGCGGTGCGGCTCGATCTGCACCAGGAGCTGAGCACGCTGGCACCCAACGTCAGCGGCGCGGTGGACCTGGTCACCAACAAGCGTGAGCTGAGCACCAGCGTGATGGTCCGCGATGGCGGGCTGCTGGTGCTGGGTGGCCTGAGCAGCGACGAAGCCCGGCGCAGCAACTCCGGCGTGCCCGGTCTCAGTCGCATCCCGCTGCTGGGCGGCCTGTTCCGCTCGCGCGACAACAATCGCAGCCAGCGCCAGCTGATGGTGTTCCTGCGCCCGACCATCCTCCGCGACGCCGCCACCGAAGCCGCGCTCTCCAGCGAGAAGTACAACTTCCTGCGCGCCGAGCAGCTGCGTCGCCTGAATGACCTCGGGCCGGCTGGCGGCCCGCTGCTGCCGGAGCTGCCGGTCGACCTGTTCCGCAATCCGCCGCCGGTCGAGACTTCGCCGCAGCAATGAGCGACACGAGTTCCGTCCGGCCCACCTTCGGTTTTGCGCGGCGCCATGGTGCCACCATTGTCGGCATGGACGGCAATGGCGATGGCGCGCGTGCCCGCGTTGCGCATCGCGCCAGCGTCGAGCCGGCCATCCTCGCCGAGCTTCGCCGTTTCGCCGGTCGACCACTGACGCTCGAATCACACAGCGACAGCGACTATGAGCGCCTGCTGCGCCAGCTCTACGAGGGCGGTGGCGACAGCTCGCTGGGCGTGGCCGCCGACATCGATGGCGCGTCCGATCTGGATGCACTGGCCGCCGCGCTGCCCGAGCCGGACGACCTGCTTGACAGCAATGACGACGCGCCGATCATCCGCCTGATCAACGCCCTGCTCACCGAAGCGGTGCGGCAGAACGCCTCGGATATCCACATCGAACCTTTCGAGAGCCGCCTCCTGGTGCGCTTCCGCATCGACGGCGTGCTGCAGGAAGTGCTGAGCCCGAAAAAGGCCATCGCCAACGCCGTGGTCAGCCGCATCAAGGTGATGGCCAAGCTCGACATCGCCGAGAAGCGCCTGCCGCAGGATGGTCGCATCGGCTTGCGCGTGGCCGGCCGGCCGGTCGACGTGCGCGTATCGACGATTCCCGCCGGACACGGCGAGCGCGTGGTGATGCGTCTGCTCGACAAGCAGGCGGGTCGCCTCGACCTCGACCAGCTCGGCATGCGCCCGCCGATGCAGAAGAAGCTCGATCAGCTGATCCATCGCCCGCACGGCATCCTGCTGGTCACCGGTCCCACCGGCAGCGGCAAGACGACGACGCTGTATGCCGCGCTGTCGCGGCTCAATGACGCCACCCGCAACATCCTCACGGTCGAAGACCCGATCGAATACCACATCGACGGCATCGGCCAGACCCAGGTCAACCCAAAGGTCGACATGACCTTCGCCCGCGGCCTGCGCGCCATCCTGCGCCAGGACCCGGACGTGGTCATGGTCGGCGAAATCCGCGACCTCGAAACCGCCGAGATCGCCGTCCAGGCCTCGCTGACCGGCCATCTGGTGCTGTCCACGCTGCACACCAATTCCGCCATCGGCGCGATCACCCGGCTCAGGGACATGGGCATCGAACCGTTCCTGCTGTCGTCCTCACTGCTGGGCGTGCTGTCGCAGCGGCTGGTGCGCCAGCTCGATCCTGAAACCCGCGTTGAACGTGCGATGACGGCGGAGGAATGCCGTGCCTTTGGTCGCGAGCCGGATGCGTCAATGACCGCCTTCTGTGCCGCTGACGCCGACGACCGCAACGCCGGCTACCGTGGCCGCACTGGTCTGTACGAGCTGATCGGCGTCGACGAAGGCCTGCGCGAGCTGATTCACCGTGGCGCCGGTGAGCAGGAAATGCTGCGCCATGTCCGCCAGCACAGCCCGTCGCTGATGGACGACGGCTGGAACAAGCTGCGTGACGGCACGACCACCGTCGAAGAAGTCCTGCGCGTCACCCGCGAGGACTGATCGCCGGCGCGGCCGGATGATCGCTTAGACTCTCGGCATGCCGGCCTTCGAATTCAATGCGCTGACCGCCGACGGGCGTTCCGAAAAGGGCGTGCTGCAGGCCGATACCGTGCGTGCGGCGCGCTCGCTGCTGCGGGATCGCGGGCTCAATCCACTGGTGGTGAAGGAAGTCGATGCCGCCGCTTCGGTAAGCCAGCGCGGCGCCAGCAGCGCGGCGCTGGCGCTGATGGCGCGACAGCTGGCGACGCTGGTCGGCGCCGGCCTGCCCATCGACGAGGCGCTGTCGGCGCTGGCCGA
>JAGRJX010000149.1 GCA_020442545.1 Lysobacterales bacterium | reverse complement strand
CTAAACCATCGGCGGACAGCGCGCATCTGAGTGTTCGTGTCCGGATGACGTGTTTGCGCATCAACGGGCAACACCGGAAATCCAAGGAGCTCCCCATGCATCGCATCATCCTCCCTCTGCTGCTGGCCGGCCTGTCCAGCGGCATCGTTCTCGCCAAGGGCAAGGACATCGACAAGGTCAATGGCTCGATCCACACCGAAGCCGGCGTCAGCTACGGCGACCTTGAATCCGTGAACGGCAGCATCGAGTTGGACGAGAATGCCGTCGCCGAAGGCGTGTCGACGGTCAACGGCAGCATCCGCATCCGTGACGGTGCGCAGGCCGATTCCCTGGAAACCGTGAACGGTGGCCTGAGCCTGGGCCGGAACGTGGTCATCCGCGACGGTCTGGAGACCGTCAACGGCCGTATCGAGGTCGGTGGCGGCAGCCGCATCGGCGAGGGTGTCGAGTCCGTCAATGGCAGCATCAGCATCGACAACGCCGAAATCGGCGGCGGCATCGAAACGGTCAACGCCAACCTCACCCTGGACAACGGTGCGCAGGTGCGCGGCGGCATCCACTACGAAGAGCCGAGCGGCTCCTGGTTCAACTTCGGCAAGAAGAAGACGCCGAAGGTGGTGATCGGCGCCAACGTCATTGTCGAAGGCGACCTCAAGTTCGATCACGCCGTCGAGCTGTTCGTCCACGACAGCGCCAAGGTTGGCCGCATCAGCGGCGCCAGCGCCAAGCGCTACAGCGGCAACACGCCGTAAACGCTTCGAGTTTCCACGGCGGCGACCGGGACCCGTCGCCGCGGACGCGGGCCGCCGGCCGCAGCCATGCAGCCGGCGGCTCGTCGTTCGGGCGGTGCGATTCAATACAGCAGGATTCAATGCAGCAGGGTTCAAGGGCGCGATTTGGGGCATGCCGTCACACGGCCTACAATGCGGCGACTTCAACACGACGAGAGATCGCATGTCCCAGCCTTTCCGAATCGCCACGCGCGTCGCGGCCTGCCTGCTGCTGGCCGGCGGTCTTGCTGCCTGCCAGCAAGACGAAGCCGCGAGCACGGCGCCTGCCGCGCCGCTGACGAACGAGTTGCCTGCGGCGCCAGAACCCACGTCGCCACCGCACAGCTTCGGCCCGGAAATTTCCGCCGAGGATTTCGCCCAGCACGTCAGGACGCTGTCTTCCGATGAATTCGGTGGCCGTTCGCCGGGCGGGAAGTTCGAAGAGCTGACGATCAACTACCTGAAGGCGCAGTTCGAGCGGCTGGGCCTGCAGCCTGGCAATGGCGACAGCTACTTCCAGGAAGTGCCGGCGGTGGGTATGCAGGCCGCGGCCAACACCACGATGACGCTGACCGTCGATGGCAAGGCCGAGATCCTGAAGCAGGGCGAGGACATGGTGCTGGTCAGCACGCAGGGCAAGCCGGAGATCAATGTGGCCGACAGCGGGCTGGTGTTTGTCGGTTACGGCATCAACGCGCCGGAAGCCGGCTGGAATGACTACGAAGGCATCGACGTGAAGGGCAAGACCGTGGTCATGTTGGTCAACGACCCCGGTTTCGCCAGCCAGGACCCAGCGCTGTTCCAGGGCAAGCGCATGACCTACTACGGGCGCTGGACCTACAAGTACGAGGAAGCCGCGCGCCAGGGCGCCGCGGCAGCGCTGATCATTCACCAGACCGATGCCGCCGGCTACGGCTGGGATGTGGTGAAGAACAGCTGGACCGGCCAGGAGTTCCACCTGCCGGCCAGTGTCGATCCGGCACCGCGCCTGCCGCTGTCCGGCTGGCTGACCGGCGAATCGGCGAAGCACCTGTTCGAGCGCAGCGGGCTCGATCTCGCCGAGCTGCAGGCCGAAGCGGGCAAGCCCGGCTTCAAGGCGGCGCCGATGAAGGCGACGCTGAGCGCCGACCTGCATACGACCATCACCGAGGCCAAGTCGCACAATGTAATGGCGCTGCTTCCGGGCAGCGAACACCCGGACGAGGCCGTCATCTACATGGCGCACTGGGATCACCTCGGCACCCAGCCGGACTCCGAGGGTGACGACAAGATCTTCAACGGTGCCATCGACAACGCCACCGGCGTGGCCGGCGTGCTGGAGATCGCCGAGCGTTTCGTGACCGAGGCCAGGCCCAAGCGCAGCGTGCTGTTCATGCTGGTGACCCTGGAGGAATCCGGTCTGCTGGGTTCCGGCTACTACGTGCAGAACCCGGTGGTTCCGTTGGAAAAGACCGTAGCGGTGATCAACCTCGATGCGATGAGCGTGGTCGGCCGTACCCGGGATCTGGTGGTGATCGGCTACGGCAATTCGGAACTTGAGGACGTGCTCAAGCCGATTGCGGCCCTTCAGGGGCGCGAGCTGCACGCCGAGTCGGCGCCCGAACGCGGCTATTTCTTCCGCTCCGATCATTTCAACTTCGCCAAGGCTGGCGTCCCGGCGCTCTACACCAAGTCGGGCACGGACGCACGCGACGGCGGCGAGGCCGCCGGCGAAGCCGAACAGGATGACTACACCCGGAACCGCTACCACGCTCCGGGCGATGAGTTCGATCCCGCCTGGGACCTGACCGGAGTCGTGGAAGACCTCAATGCACTGGACCAGGTGGGCCGGCAGCTGGCCAATTCCGATCAGTGGCCGAACTGGTATGAAGGCAATGCCTTCAAGGCTGCGCGTGATGCGCAACGCGCCGAGGGCGCGACGGATTGAGGGTCAGGGCAGCGGGCATTGAAAACGCCGGGCGGCGCCCGGCGTTTTCGTGCGTGGCTGAACAGCCACCCGCATCAGGGACAGGCTGTGCCCTGCGGTCTGGCCAGCCGTAGCAGTGGCATGCTCCCGGCATTGAAGACGGAGCCTTCCACCGGGGACCATTCGGCCAGCGCGTGGTCGCAGTTGTCGAAACGGATGCTCAGAGTGCCCCAGGGCGTGTGGGTGACGCCATCGGGTTGTTCGCTGGGCGGGAAGGTGCCACCGCTGGTACGGGTGAGCTGGAAGCTGGCAACGTCGTCGACCAGCGCGCCTGAACCAACCAGCCAGTAGAGATTGCCGTCGTTGTCGTAGGTGTACCAAGCGACCACGATGTCGCCATTGTCCAGCGCCTGGATGTGCAGACCCTGGCCGCTCTGGCCGGGGTCGTACCAGTAACCGTCCCAGGCATTGCCGGCGACACGAGCCTTGGCCAGCGTGGCGGCGCCAAGCACGGCGACCTTGATGATTTCGCCGGCCATGACCGGGCTGAGCTTGTCCGGCGTGTCCGTGGTCTGGTGGTAGCTGCCATAGATCTCGAAGTCATTCTCGATCAACAGGGCGGCAGGTACACCGATTTCCAGGTAAGGGGCATGGTCGCTGCGACCGAGGCCCTGGCTGATCTCGACTTCAAGGTCGGTGTAGGTTTCTGCGATGTCGGCCAGCATGTCGGTCAGGGACTCGCCGACAGGTGCGGTGTCCATCAGCAGATCCAGACGGTCATCGCCGTCGAAGGCGATCATGTCCATGTTGATCATGCCGACGATATCCAGGCCGCTGTCGAGGGCGAACTGCGCATGACCATAGCTGCCCCACAGTCCCCACTCCTCCATGCCGAAGCAGATGAACACGATCCCGTGTTCGGACGGCAGGGGCGCGAGTACGCGTGCGGCTTCGACCACGCCGGAGCAACCGCTGCCATTGTCCTCCGCGCCAGGCGACGGCTGCGACGCGTTCGGCGGCGTGTTGCGTGAGTCGAGATGGCCGCCGATCACGACGACGGAATCATCCTGACCAGGCTTGAAGCCGATCACGTTGAAATTGCGTCCCGGCGTCATCGACTGCACGAAGGCAGACGCGCCGACTACATCGAACTGCGGGGTTGATACTGCCAGACCCAGCTCCTGAAAAGCCTGACCGACGACACCGAGCGCAGCCTGGAAGCCATCCCGGTTCATCCGGTTGTAGCTGGCCAGGCGGGATACGGTGCGGAACCAGCGATCGGCATCGACCTTGGCGGCCAGGGTGGCCATGTCGGCCGCAGGGACTGACTTGGCGATGGTCCGGTTGGCAGTCTGGTAGGACAGCACCTGCTGGTTGCCCAGGGTGCGTGCGCCCTTGCTGTGGCCTGTTGCCTCCACGTACCAGCGGCTGCTGCTGCCGGTCAGGTCCGGACCTTCACGGTGCTCGTCATCGCCGTCGGGCAGGTGATGGATGCGTGGTACCGCTGCCAACTGCCGCAGTCGATGGTTGTCGATACGTTTGATCAGACGCTGCTTCGCGACCAGCTCGCGTTGCAGCGCATCGGCCGCCTTGCCGTCGGCCTCGATCAGCAGCCGTTCGCCAAGTTCGCTCCAGTCGCCGACGCGGGTGTCGCTCTTCAATCGCGCGACCGTTTCGGCCCCGGCACGGTCGATATCCACGACCAGCACCGACGGCATTGCCGCGGCAAGGATCGGGGCGGAAAGCAGGCCGAAGGCGAGTAGCAAGGTAATGCGGTTCATGACGATCTCCATGGGATGCAGCGTTGCCAGTCTAGCGCCGGATCGCGGGTCTGCGCTTGCCGCTTTCTGCTCATGTTCAGATCAGCGCAGGAAGTCGAGCAGTGCGGCAGCGGTGGCGTCGGGCTGCTCCATCATCGGCATGTGGTTGCAGCCGGACAGCAGTCGCGTGCGGGAACGGGGCAGGGCCTCCGCCCAGAGGTCGGCGGCCGAGACATCGATGACGCGGTCATCGCGGCACCAAAGCAGCAGCGTGTTGGCCTTGATAGACGGGGCGCATTCGCCGGGCAGGAAAGCCTCGCTGCCGCGCGCGATGGCATCAAGCACCGACTGTTCGAACGGCGCATCGGCGATGCGGCGATCGATGAGCGCGCGGTCGATCGGCCACGGGACAAACGGCGGCGTCTGGAACACGGTGCCGAGATAGTGACGCAGGCTGTCGCGATCATGGACGGCGAAGGGGTTTTCGCCGGCCAGCACCGCCAGGCCGAAGTCGTTGTCCCGGAAGCGCACGCCGGCGGCATCCATCAGCACCAGCCGATGGACCTGCGACGGATGGCGCGCTGCCAGCACCGCGACAATTCCGCCGCCCATTGAGTGGCCCACCAGATCCACTGGACCGGCCACGACCGTATCAATGAACTGCGACAGGTTCTCCGCCTGGGCTGCGAACCCGACATCGGCGCCAGTTTGGCGCTCGCTGTCGTTCCAGCCCGGCAGGTCGGGAATCAGCAGCCGTCGATCAGGCGCCAGTGTTCGCACGATCGGCAGCCAGTTGTCCTTGCTGCCGGTGAAACCATGCACCAGCACCAGTGGCGGCTCGTCGTTGTTGCTGCCGGCTTCGAGGTACGACCAGCGAATACCGTCGATCCTGGCCTCGTGCTCGTCGACGCCGGCCAACTCATGCTGCAGCCAGAGGAAGGCCTGCAGATGCCATTCGGGGCGCAGGCCGCCGCTCAGCAGCGCCGCCGCCAGCAGTGCCAGCGGCAGCGCGATCAGCCAGCGTCGCTTACCGCGCGGCATCCGCCTTGGCCAGCAGTGCCTCGACCGAGCCCGAGGTGATCGGGTGGTAGCCCGGCTTGGCCTCGGCATAGACCTCGCGGGCCAGCTTGAGGTTGTCGCCACCGGCTTCGATCAGCGCACGATAGGTCGGCATGATCAGCTTGCGACGGCCGATGCGTTTGAGGAATTCGGCGATGGCGGGACGGGCTTCGAAGTAGCCGCTGCGCACGCTCAGCGGGTACCAGCGCTGGGCGATCTCGCCGTTGCGGGTGCCGGTGAAGTGGAAGGCCTGGTCGAGCTCGATCAGCTGCGCATTGCTCAAGGTGTTCGGCATGCCTTCAAGAAAATGTACCCATTCCTGGGTAATCCAGTCGGCGGTCTTGATCTCGGATGCGACGCCCTTGCCATCGAGCCAGCGCTGGCGCGCCTTGTCCACGGCTTGCAGTCGTTCGGACTTCGCGCGCTTGGCGAAATCGGGAATGCCGGGCTGGTTCAACCAGGCGTCGAGTTCCTTCGCGGTCACCGCCTTCGGGTTCTTCGGCAGCAGGTTTTCGCGCAGGTAGGTCACGAACTCGGCGCTGTTGACGCTCTGGAAGGCGTGGCTGTCGAACCAGCCGCGCAGGAACGGATCAAACACCTCGCGACCGAAACGCTGCTCCAGGAACTGCAGGAACCACGCGCCCTTGACGTAGGGCACGCCGCTGGAAACCTCATCTGGATCGGTACTGCCCAGCGCCGGCATCGCCAGTGCCTGCCACTTCGGATCCAGCTCCTCCAGTTCCAGATCAAGGCCGTGCTGCGAGATCACGTCCTCCATCTGAGCCTGCTCCTTGCCGTACAGCGCCTCGACCACGCGATTCTCGACGTAGCTGGTGAATCCTTCGTTCAGCCAGATGTCGTTCCAGCTGCCGTTGGTCACCAGATTGCCCGACCAGCTGTGCGCCAGCTCGTGGGCGATCAGCGAGACCAGCGACTTGTCGCCGACGATGACCGTGGGCGTGATGAAGCTGATGCGCGGGTTTTCCATGCCGCCGTAGGGGAAGCTCGGCGGCAGGATCAGCATGTCGTAGCGCTCCCAGCGGTACGGGCCGTACAGTGACTCGGTGGTCGCGATCATCTTCTCGGTGTCGGCGAATTCGGCGGCCGCGGCTTCGATGGTGGCCGGTTCGGCCCACACACCGCTGCGCTCGGAAATCGGCTGGAAGACCAGGTCGCCGGCAGCAATCGCCATCAGGTAGGACGGAATCGGCTGGCGCATGCGGAACACGTAGTCGCCGTCACGGGTGGCGTTGGGCGGGTTGTCCGCGCTCATCAGCACCATCAGGCTGGGGTCGGTTTCGATATGCGCGCTGTAGGTGTAGCGCACTGACGGCGTGTCCTGCAGCGGCACCCAGCTGCGCGCATGGATGGCCTGCGACTGGCTGAACATGAAAGGTGACTTCTTGCCGGCGGTCATTTCCGGCGTCAGCCACTGCAGGCCGGACGCCTGCGGCGAGGTCTGGTAACGGATGCGCACGATCGGATACTGCCGCGACATGTGGATGGTCAGCTTGCTGCCAAACAGCGGGTCGGCGTCGGCCAGTTCCCAGTTGAGTCGGTGCCAGCCGCCATCGACGCTCTTGCCCAGCACCTTCTCGATGCTCAGGTCGCGGGTGTCGAGCACCAGGTCGCGGGCGTCATCGGCGATCCAGTCGAGGCGCAGGTCGGCGCTGCCACGCAGCTGCCGCTTGTCGAATTCCATGCGCAGGTCCAGGCCGATGTCGGCGATGCGGACGCGATCCGGTTCGGCATAGGAGCTGTCGTCGATGCGGGCCTGCACGCTGCCGGCGACGGCAAGCGCGAAGAGGCAGGTCAGGGCGAGGCGGGTCAGGTTTGAGAGCGGGCGCGACATGGTGGTGTCCAGTTGACGATCAACCGCTGATTGTAGCGAACGACCGCCGTCGCGCACCGTGAGGATGGTCAGGTTCACGGGGGACTGCCTGGAACCGCCGCGTCCTGTCAGAAACCGGCGTCCGGAAAGGCGCTGATGTTGAATGCGCAAGAAAGGTTTAAGTGACCAGTCGCACATGCCCCGCATCGGCCGGGTGCAGACAATGCGCGGCATGAACACGACCTCCAGAACACTGGTGCTGGCCTGCGCCCTGATGTCCGTGGCGCCGCTGTCGATGGCGCAACCGGATGACGCCAACGCGGATACGTCGATTGGCGATGGCCCTTCGGTGATCCACGACCTGCCGCGACTGGATGCGGAGATGACGGTCGACGGTCGCCTCGATGAAGCGTTCTGGGCCAATGCGGCCGCTATCGCGATCGACGTCGAGACCCAGCCCGGCGACAACACGCGTGCTGCGGTGGATGCGGTTGCCTATCTGGTCGACAACGGTCGTGAGCTGCTGGTGGGGTTTCGGGCCGAGGATCCGGATCCGCGCCAGATCCGCGCCTATCTGCGCGACCGCGACAGCCTGTGGGATGACGACTTCATCGGCCTGACCATTGACACCTTTGACGACCAGCGCCGTGGCTACGAGTTCTACGTCAATCCGCTGGGTGCCCAGGCGGACCTGATCATCGAGGAAGCCAGCGGCAACGAGGATGCGTCCTGGGATGGTCTCTGGGACAGCGCCGGTCAGATCACCGACTTCGGCTACACCGCCGAGATGCGAATTCCGTACTCGACGCTGCGCTTCCAGAAGTCCGATGCGCCGCAGCAGTGGAGCGTCGACGCGCTGCGCTTCCGCCCGAGGGACTATCGCTATCGCCTGTCCA
This sequence comes from Lysobacterales bacterium, assembly GCA_020442545.1. Classification (GTDB taxonomy): domain Bacteria; phylum Pseudomonadota; class Gammaproteobacteria; order Xanthomonadales; family Xanthomonadaceae; genus JACKOX01. The sequence goes on along the minus strand of JAGRJX010000149.1, from coordinate 261 downwards.
ACAACCGCCTGCCGCGGGGTACCAATTGCTATCTGTGCAGCCTGTCCAAGCTGCGCGGCTTCGCCGATGCCAATCCCGGCCGTGACCTGGAAGTGACGCCGACACTGACCGTGCGCAGTTCCGAACGGCGGTCGCGTCCCGACGAGCCCTGGCGCGGCGACGGCACCGACATCGAGCCCGGCGTCGACCTGAAGTGGGGGATCGGCCCCAACACCACGCTGAACGCCACGCTGAACCCGGACTTCTCGCAGGTCGAAGTGG
>JAGRJX010000148.1 GCA_020442545.1 Lysobacterales bacterium | reverse complement strand
TCTACAACAACTTCCCCTGGCCCGAACTGGCCGTTCCCTCTCCCGCTGGCGGGAGAGGGCAGGGTGAGGGTGGTCAACACGATGCGTCACCCTCACCCGGCGCTGCGCGCCGATCGCTCCCACCGGCGGGAGCGGCAGGCAAACCGGCTGCGGTGGAAGCCGGCGAACGCACGCTCACGGCAAGCGCAGCCAGCAAACACCGGCAGGCCATCGAAGCCGCCGCGCAAGGCGTGCTCGATGCGCGCGCGCAGTTCCCCGACGCCACGCTGGCCGACCTCTACGACCCACTGACCATGCCGCCGGCGCTGGTCAAGGCACACCAGCAGCTCGACCGCGCCGTGGACGCCGCCTACCTCGCCGCCGAAAAAGCCGCCGGCCGCCCCAAACCCAACCTCGCCACCGACGCCGAGCGCGTCGCCTTCCTGTTCCAGCGCTACCAGGCCATCACCTCACTGCTTCCCGCCGCCAAGCCCAAGAAGCCGCGCCGCAAACCTGCTTCCGCAGCGGCCTCGACAATGGCCTCGTCGGGCTGAACAAGACAATGGCGCGCAGCCTTTTGATCTATTGCGACGAGTCCGACCAGTCCGGGAAGCGGTTTTCCAACTTCTACGGTGGATTGCTCGTCGAATCGGAACACTTGAGCGAGGTGGAGCAGCGTATTCGCGTTGTGCGGGAAGCTCACCGCCTCAACGACGAAGTGAAGTGGCAGAAGATTTCGGCCGCCTATGCCGACAAGTACATCGCGCTCGTCGATGAATTGTTTGACCTGGTGGCTGAGGGCAGGGTCAAGATTCGCATCATGTTCACGCAGAACATCAATGCCTTGCCACGCTTGACGGCTGAACAACGGGAGGACGGCTTCTTCAAGCTGTATTACCAGTTCATAAAGTGGTCGTTTGGACTTCAGTCGTGTGGGCGCGAGGGCACCACAACACACTTGCGGCTTTTCTTTGACCAGCTGCCAGACACGAAGGAAAAATGTCAGCGCTTCAAGGGCTTTCTGAGTGGACTCGGGAAATCCAGGGAGTTCAGGCAGGCGGGGATCAAGCTGGGCATCGATGGAATCAGTGAAGTAGATTCCAAGAAGCACGAACTCCTGCAATGCGTGGACGTTGTGCTAGGTGCGATGCAATTCCGATTGAACGAGAAGCATCTGGAGAAGCCAGAGGGAAGTCGGGTTCGTGGGAAGCGGACTCGCGCCAAAGAGAGCGTGTACAAGCACATCAATGCGCGAATCCGGTTACTGCGGCCGGGCTTCAATATCGGCATAACGACTGGCGATGACGGGGATTCGGCAAACCGTTGGCGGCATCCCTATCGCCACTGGTTATTCAGACCGCGAGTCGAAGACGATTCTTAGGAATCAGAAACGAAAAAGCCCCGCATTCGCTAGCCGGTTTCCCGGGCCATCCCAAGTGGAACTTGGGCGTTCGCGTAATGCAGGGCCGAGTCAATCGTAGCGCAAATCCCGCTGACGTACCTGAACTGGCTTCACTCAATCCTTCTTGTCTTCCAAGAGGCTGTGCCCCCGTCACCAGGTAGTTTCGAGGCTAGTAGCTTGCCGATGGCTCGTTCACAGTATCGACAGGCGGTGCGATGTGCTGGCGCAGCCAATTGGCGAATTCGGTTTCGCTGATGCTGCCTTCGGCGAGGCTGAGCATCGCGACGTATTTGTCTTCGGCGCTGGCGTTGAGTTCGACGCCGTTGAGGGCGAGGAACACGCGGTAGCAGACGTGGGCGGTGCGTTTGTTGCCGTCGCCGAAGGGATGATTGCGGGCGATGCCGTAGGCGAGGCTGGCCGCGAGATCGGCGATGTCGGGCGGTGGGTCGCCATAGGCGTATGCCTGTTGCGGGCGCGCGAGCGCGGATTCGAGCAACGATTCATCGCGCACGCCTTCGATGCCGCCATGTTCGGCAAGCTGACGCTCGTGGATGGCAAGCGCCAGCTCGCGGGTGATCCAGATGATCATGACGGCTTACTGCGCCAGCTTGCGCAGCAGTTCGCGATCCTCGCGCATGATCTTTTCGGCGACTTCCATTTGCGCCGCCAGCGTGGCGTCGTAGGTGGTCAATCGGATGCCGTCCGGGGTTTCCAGGGCCAGCAGTTCGTCGCCTTTTTCCAGGCGCAGGCGGGCCAGCAGTTCCTTGGGCAGGATGACGCCGGCGGAATTGCCGATGGTGGTGATCTTGAGCTTCATGCGGGCGCTCCGGGTGCGTTGGAACATGGTTATAACGTATGTTACACCGCTATTGGGGGCATGCAAATCCTCGGCGATACGCTGTTGGGGCGTCGTGTGGGACCGGCCCGGTTCGTGCCACAGTCGGTGTCGGTAGTCAGGGAGAACGTCATGCCGTCCATTGCCATGTGGCGTCTGGTGGTGCGCGACTGCGACGAGACGCTGGCGTTCCATGTCGGCCGGCCGGCTGTGGAGCGGTCCGGCTTGGTCGCTGCTTTCTTTGTCGGGGCGGGGTGACGCCGGGATTGTCGACAGGCAGATCGTGTCGGGTATCCTGCTGCCTGCCCCGGGTGCCCGCGGTGCTGGCGTCATGCTGCGGTTGTCACGTTGATCGTTCATTTCCCGAGAAAAGGAATTCCATGAAATACCTCGTATTTGTCGCCGTTGCTCTGGCAGCCGGCTCGCTTGCGTCAAGCACTGCATCCGCTGAGACCATCCGCATGCAGCGCACCACGCCGTATGCCGACAGCTCGCACATCGCGCGCAAGATCAGAAAGGAGTGTGTTGGCCTGCAGGACAAACTGTCCGCGTATGCCGAAGAGTTCGGCCGGGAGTTCGGTGTGTCCATCCAGCGCGTCGACAAGGTCGATGCCGCCGATCCGGGTGCTGTGCTGGTCGTGGAGATTACCGAGGTGGTGAGTCGGGGCAATCCCTTTATCGGCCACCGCAAGTACAGTGAGATCGAAGGCACGCTGTATCGCGATGGCGAGAAGGTTGCCGGTTTCGTGGGCGCCCGCAACTCCATGGGCGGTGCGTTCGCCGGCTACAAGGGCTCGTGTTCGGTGCTTGGCCGGACCATGAAGGCGCTGGGCAAGGACGTCGCCGAATGGCTGACCAGCCCCGAAGACGGCGACGAGCTGGGCGACTACTGATCGAGCGCGGCGGAATCGCCGGCGCCGGCTCGGCCCGGCGCGCTGTGCCACTGCGCAGGCAGCAGCCGTTCGGTGCCTGGCCCTGCTTCCGGCAATTGCATCGAAGAAACGTCGATGTCCGGATGCTTCGACTTGGCGAGGTCACGCAGCTCGCGGGCAAGCTGCCGCAGGCGCTCGACGTTGCCCCTCAATCGCTGCCGGAACGCGGCATCGTCGAGCTCGTCCTTCAGGCCACGGTTGAGTTCGGCGAACCAGCCGACGCTGGCCTGGTCGAGGAACTCGCTGTCAAAGCGGGCGCCGGCATTCGGTACGCCATTGCGATGGCCCCAGTCGGCAAACAGTACCTGTAGTTCGTCGTTCAGCGCCCGCGCATCGACCAGCTCCGGCTTCAGGCGCGACAGGGTGGTGAGGTCGCCGATGCGTCCGGCGAAAAATAGCGCGGCCAGCACGCCCCAGTAATAGCTGTAGTCCCACAGCACCTTCAGCGGCAGCACTTCGGCGTCGCCGAACAGGTGGTACTGGCCGCGGTACATGGCCAGCGTGCTGTCGTAGAAACTCAGGAACAGCTGCTCGTAGACGCCGGCATACGGCTTCCAGGCTTCGCCGGCGAGGTCCTTGCCGATCAGCGTGGTGACGTAGGTGTTGCTGATGGCGATGAAGTCGCTGCCCGGCGAGTAGAACGGGTCGAGGAAGGCGCCGGCTTCGCCGGTCAGCGCCCAGCGCTGCGGCGAGAACAGCTGCTGGCAGCCGTAGCTGAAGTGCTTGAAAAAGGCGAAGTCCTGGAGGCCGTCGCGATGGTGCTCCAGCGCCTGCCACAGTCGCGGCTGGTGCTGCTGCAACCAGTTCATGGCCAGGTCGAAGGACTTCATGCCCTCGATGGGATGGGCTGCGGCATCGCAGACGATGCCGATGGAGTGTGAGCCCGAGGACAGCGGGATCAGCCACACCCAGTAGCCGGGGCCGACCAGGTGATTGGTCGAGCGCCAGCGTTCCGGCGGCATGCAGCGTGCCTTCCAGCTTTCGTCCTCGCTCCAGTCGTGCGGGTCGAGGCGCGCGTTGATGCGGAACCACACGGCATTGACGTGGTGGCCGTTGTCGGTTTTCAGGCCGCGCTGGCGGCGGATCAGCCCGGCGCGGCCGCTGGCGTCGACTACCCAGCGCGCCGCGTGCGTGATGCGCTCGCCGATGCGCTCGTATTCGACGCAATGCTCATCGCCAGTGTCGCTGAGGTCGATGCGCTTCACCGATGCGCCGTCGATCAGGTTGATGTCCTGTTCGCGAACGCGCTGCGTGAGAAAGTTCTCGAAGCGGCCACGGTCGATCTGCCAGCTGCCCGTCGGCAGCGCCTGGCTGGCGCCGAGCTCGGCGCAGCGGTCGAGATCGTTGCGTCCGTCCGAGAAGAAGAAGCGGAAGCCGAACTTGATAATCTGCTGCTCGTCCAGATGCTCGCGCAGGTCAAGCACGCTGGCAAAGTAATGGCCGCCCAGTTCGACCGTGGATTCGCCGATCTTGAACGCGGCCTCGGGCGCTTCGCCCTGGCGGCGCTCCAGTACGGTAATCGGCAGATCCGGGTGGTTCTTGCGCAGCTGCAGCGCCAGGGTCAGGCCGGCAAGGCCACCGCCGAGGATCAGCACGTTGCTCATGAGGTTGTCTCGGCCAGCGACTCGGCTGGCGCCAGCATGTCGGGGTTGTGGATGATCGCCGAGCTGCGTCGTGCTTCGAGGTAGCGTGGAATGACTCGACCATGGGTCCACACGCGGCCGACCACGTGCGAGGTAATGCGGTAGAGGTCGGTCAGCGGGCGGAAGTGGCTGCGGCGCAGCTGTCCGGCAAGACCGTCGCCGGCGTAGCGCGACTCGATCGGCACCGAGACCACGCGGGTGTCGAGGCGGCGTGCGGCCTGGATCAGGATGTCGGCCTCGAACACGAAGCCATCGCC
>JAGRJX010000147.1 GCA_020442545.1 Lysobacterales bacterium | reverse complement strand
AGTTCTATGACGTGGCCGAACTGACGGCCATCGTCCGTCGTGCCGCCGACATCCTCGGGATTGAATGCGAGGCCGAAGGTGCCGGCGAGATCGCGCGTCGCTCTCGCGGCACGCCGCGTATCGCCAACCGCCTGCTGCGCCGCGTGCGCGATTTCGCCGAAGTGAAGGCCGATGGCGTCATCACTCGCGCGGTGGCCGATGCCGCGATGGCGATGCTGAAAGTCGATGGCGAGGGCTTCGATCCGCTGGATCGGCGCATGCTCAGCACGATTATTGAAAGTTTCGACGGCGGTCCGGTGGGCGTGGAGTCGCTGGCGGCGGCATTGAGCGAGGAACGCGGCACGCTGGAAGACGTGATCGAGCCCTACCTGATCCAGCAGGGCTACCTCACCCGCACCGCGCGCGGACGCATGGCCACGGCCAAGGCTTACCGGCATTTCGGTTTCCAGCCGCGTGCGGACCGTGCCGACCTGTTCGCCGCCGGCGAGGATGGCGAATGAGTGGCGAGCATTTGCCGGTGCAGCTGTCGCAGCCTTTCGTCTGGCCCGTTCGCGTCTACTGGGAAGACACCGACGCCGGCGGTGTGGTCTACCACGCCAGCTATGTGCGTTTCCTCGAACGTGGCCGCACCGAATGGCTGCGCCGCTACGGCATCGAGCAGATCCGCCTGCGCGACCAGCAGAACATCCTGTTTCCGATCCGCGACATGCAGTTGGCGTTCCGCGCACCGGCGATACTGGATGACGAACTGGTCGTGGAAACCCGACTGGCGCAATGCCGCTCAGCCAGCCTACAGTTTGAGCAGCGCATCCTGCGCGGCGGCGAGCGGCTGCTGGAAGCCAGCGTCCGCGCGGCCTGCGTCCATGCCGACAGTTTCCGGCCGCGCCAGTTGCCCGACGACCTGTTTCGGTTCGTCCCCAGAGCAGAAGTGACATGATCGCGGCTGTCGCCGCTCCTACAATAAAGCCGTGATTCGTGATTGGTTGGAGCGGCGACAGCCGCGAACCATGCATGCAGCCTCCATTCACACATCCATTGAAACCTTTTCGCACAAGATTCCGGAGTTTCCCGAATGAACCTCAGCGCCCTCAGCCTCGCCGCGACGCCGCCGGCGGTCGTGACCACGGACGCCATCCCCGGATTGCCGACGCCCGCGGCCGGCGAACTTGACCTGCTGAGCCTGGTGCTGCATGCCAGTCTGCCGGTGCAGCTGGTCATGCTGCTGCTGCTGATCGGCTCGGTGCTGAGCTGGGTGATCATCTTCCGCAAGAAGCGCGTGCTGGATGCCGCCGCGCGTCGCGCCGATGATTTCGAGGAGCGTTTCTGGGCCGGTGCCGAGCTGTCCGGCCTGTACCGCGAGATCAATCAGGACCGCGACAGCCAGACCGGGCTTGCCGCGATTTTCGAGAACGGCTTTCGCGAGTTCGCCCGGCTGGGGCAGCGTCGTGGCGTTGATTCCCGCACCCAGTTGGAAGGCGCGCAGCGCGCCATGCGCACCAGCCTGGCGCGCGAGATCGACCACCTGGAGACCAACCTGGAGTTCCTCGCCAACGTCGGCTCGATCAGCC
>JAGRJX010000146.1 GCA_020442545.1 Lysobacterales bacterium | reverse complement strand
TCCTCTGCGCCTGCTGCTCGACCAGCTGCCCGAGCTACTGGTGGAATGGCGACCGCTACCTCGGCCCGGCGATCCTGCTGCAGGCCTATCGCTGGATTGCCGACAGCCGTGACGAAGACACCGGCACGCGCCTGGACGAACTGGAAGACCCGTTCCGCCTGTACCGCTGCCACACCATCATGAACTGCACGCGAACCTGTCCGAAGGGTCTGAATCCGGCAAAGGCCATCGCCGAGATCAAGAAGCTGATGATCCAGCGGCGCGGCACCTGAGCGATTCGCCATGAGCAGTTCGTCGATCTTTCTGCCGGTGCTGGCCATGGTGGCACTGACCTTTGTCGTCTGGCTGCGCATGTTCGCCACCCGCGTCGCGCAGATGAAGCGTGACCGAATCCATCCGCAGTCCGTGGCGCTTTCCTCGCAGATGGCGGCGAAGGTCACCGACAGCCGCACCTCGGACAACTTCCGCAACCTGTTCGAACTGCCGGTGTTGTTCTACCTCGCCATGGTGTTTGCGGCGATGAGCGGGTTCACCGATGGCGTGACGCTGGGTCTGGCCTGGGCCTTCGTGGTACTGCGCATCGCACACAGCATCATCCACTGCACCTACAACCGCGTCATGCATCGCTTTACCGCCTACCTGCTGGGCGGCATTTGCCTGTGGTTGCTGTGGGCCTGGCTGGCAATGGCGCTGCTGGACATGACGTCTTGAGCGATGACGCCACGCTGCGTCGCCTGCAGTGGCGCTGTCGACGCGGCATGAAGGAGCTCGACCAGCTGCTCTGCCGCTTCCTTGAACAGCGCTGGGCGGATGCGGAAGCTGACGAACGCCAGCACTTCGAGAGCCTGCTCGCCTGCGAGGACGACCAGCTGTGGCGCTGGTTCCTCGGCCGCGAGGCCGTCACCGACCCGGAGCACCGCGCGATTGTCGAACGCATCCTCGAACTGGCTTGAGCTGCCGCTGACGCCGCCGCGCTGGCTGATACCCGCGCTGCTCGTCCTGGTGGTGCTGGCCATGCTGGCCATCGGGATCAGCGACCTGCACTGGCGCTTCGTGGCCATTCCGTTGCTGATCCTTCCTGTGCTGCTCATGCGCCTGTCACGCTGGCCGACCGGCCAACTGCACTTTCGCGATGATGGCAGCCTGTGGTGGATCGATGGTGAGCGCGGCGAGCACGCACTGTCGCTAACCGGTATTGCCACGCGTGGGCCGCTGCAGGTGCTGAGGATGGTCGATGCTGGCGGTCAAAGGCTGGTCGCGATGTTCTGTCGCCCCGGCAATCTGGACGCCGCGCAGCAGCGGCGATTGACGCTGTGGCTGCGTCGCTTCGCGAACATCGTTACCCAGTCTGACGACACGGCGGTGACGCCATGATGCGCTCGCTGGCGATGTGGATCGGCCTGCGCTACACCCGCGCCAAGCGCCGCAACCACTTCATCTCCTTCATCTCGCTGGTGTCCATGCTGGGGATCGTTATCGGTGTTACTGCGCTGATTGCAGTGATTTCGGTGATGAACGGCTTCGAGAGCGAGTTGCGCACGCGCATCCTCGGCATGGTCTCGCACGCGACGATCAGCGCGGCCGACAACCAGGGCGGCATGGACGACTGGCAGAAGGCCATCGATCTGTCAGGAACCGACCCGCGCGTGCTTGGCGCCGCGCCGTACGCGGAGCGTGAAGGCCTGCTGCAGGGACGACGCGGACAGATCCAGGGCGCGCTGCTGCGCGGGATCGATCCGGCGCAGGAAGCCCGCGTTTCGCAGCTGTCGGACAAGATGGTTCGCGGCGAGATGGCGTCACTGGTTCCCGGCGAGTTCAACATCGTGCTGGGCAAGGAGCTGGCGCTGTGGCTGAACGTCGACATCGGTGACTCGGTGACGGTCTATGTACCGGAGTTCCGGACCACGCCGGTTGGGGTGTTGCCGCAGATGAAGCGCTTCACCGTAAGCGGCATCTTCGAGGTTGGCCTGCAGGAAGCCGACCTGCAGCTCGCGCTGATCAACCTCGGCGATGCGCAGAAACTGCTGCGGCTGGGCGACAAGGTCAGTGGCGTGCGCCTCAAGCTTACCGACATGTTCGATGCCTGGAACGTGGCCCGTGATCTGGGCGACCAGCTCGGCGGCTACTACCGTATCCGCGACTGGAGTCGCGACCACGCCAATTTCTTCCGCGCCATCCGCATGGAAAAAACGGTGATGTTCGTGATCCTGTCGCTGATTATTGCTGTTGCCGCATTCAACCTGGTGTCGTCGCTGGTGATGCTGGTGACCGACAAGCAGGCCGACATCGCCATCCTGCGTACGCTGGGCATGACGCCGGGCACGGTGATGCGCATCTTCATGGTGCAGGGCACGCTGATCGGCGTTGTCGGCATCGCACTGGGGCTGGTCTGTGGCGTCCTGTTGACACTGAATCTGAGCCATGTGGTCAGTTGGCTGGAGTCCGTCCTTGGCTACGAGCTGATGCCCGAAGACGTGTACTACATCAGCGGGGTGCCGTCCGAGCTGCATTGGGGCGATGTCGGATTGATCGCGGTGATCGCCTTTGTGTTCTGCCTGCTGGCGACGATCTATCCGGCCTGGCGCGCGTCCCGCACCGATCCGGCGGAGGCGTTGCGCTATGAATAAGAGCCGGGATTCGCAAAGCAAGGGTGCCGTCATCCGCTGCGAGGGCCTTGGCAAGACCTACGCCGAAGGCAAGCTGCGCACGCCGGTTTTCGACGGTCTGGACTTCCACGTGGCGCGCGGCGAGACGGTGGCCATCGTCGGCGCCAGCGGTGCCGGCAAGAGCACGCTGCTGCATCTGCTGGGTGGCCTCGACACGCCAACGGCGGGCGAGGTCTGGGTCGACGGCCAGCAGATGTCGGCGATCAGCGACAGGGCGCGTGGTCAGCTGCGCAACCGGGCTCTGGGGTTTGTCTACCAGTTCCATCACCTGCTGCCGGAATTCACCGCGCGGGAGAACGTGCTGATGCCGCTGCGCATCGCCGGCATCGGCATTGCCGAAGCCGCGAAGCGGGCCGATGAGCTGCTGGAACGCGTGGGTCTTGGGCAGCGACTGGATCACAAACCCGGCGAACTGTCCGGCGGCGAGCGCCAGCGCTGCGCCGTGGCCCGTGCGCTGGTGACGCAGCCGGCCTGCATCCTGGGCGACGAGCCCACCGGCAACCTCGACGAACACACCGCGGCGCAGGTCTATGCGCTGATGCTGGAGCTCAATCGCGAGATCGGCACCAGTTTCGTGCTGGTCACTCACGACCGTGGCCTTGCCCGACGGATGGACCGCACGCTGGAACTCAGTGCCGGGAAGCTGCGACAGCTGGCCTGAGCGGTATGGTGCGCCGCCTCATGCGCGTCGCGCCGTGCAGGAGAAGCAGCCGCGGCCCGCATTATGCAGGTGCACGTAGGCAATCCTGTGGTCCTCGAAAATCCGCGCGAGTGTTGCGGCAACGTCATCGCCCGCAACCACGTCACCGCTTTGCATCAGGTCGTCGCCGTCGTACGCGCGTAGCGACATCAATCGCCGGCTGACGTACGGCGGCACGGTATCCATCGGCAGAACGCAACGCGTAGCACCGCGACGCACGAAGATCGGTCCGGCAGCGCGGTAGGGCGATTGGGTTGGCAGGTGCTCGTAGGGTAGCAGCAACAACTCGTCACCTGCGCTGGCGTCGCTCAGGCTGATCCGGCAGGGGAAGCCGATACCGGCGTCGGCGATCACGCGTCGGGCATGCTGCTTCGCGAGTTCGTGGTCGGAAAGCTGAAACAGGTCGGCATAGGGCTCGTGGGCAATGCCGGATAGCTGGAAGCTGGCCATGTCGGGCTCCGTGTGGGAGGCCGACATGGTCTCGCCCTTGTGTGTTCGCTTCTCGCCGGATTCGGACATGGCAGCGGAAAGCGTTCCATCGCCTGCTTGCCGGACTTTTCCTACCCAGCGACAGGTTCTGCGCCGATTCCGTGAGTGATTCGGATACGGCATGGTGTGCAGGACGAAATCGTCGTCGCTGCCAGTCGAAGCTCCCTTGTCTCCAGCCATCCGGAATACGGCCAACTTCAAGCCAGTGCCGTTGCAGCCGTGGTTGGGGCCGTCGTCTGCGCTGGCCTTGCTGCTTGGTGCTCTGGTTGCAACGCAACTGGCCGAACTGCCGTCGCATCCGCTGGTGTGCCTGCTGGTGCTGACTGCGGCTGCAGCGGCTTTCGCGGTTCGTCTGCGGATTCCGGCGCTGGCGCTACTCGGTTTTGCCTGGCTGTGCCTGCATGCAGGCTGGGGCATGGACGCGCGCCTGCCGCGGGTGCTCGAAGGTGCGGACCTGACGGTTGAAGGCCGCATCGATGGTCTGGTACAGCGTGAGGGAAGGCGGCAGCGATTCGATTTCATCGTCGAACGCGCCGAAGGTGATGCGTCGACGCTGCAAGGAAAGCGCATCCGCCTGTCCTGGTATGAGCACCGGCAAGACGTTCCTGCCGGAAGCCGCTGGCATTTCGTGGTTCGCCTGCAACGTCCGCACGGTGGTCGCAATCCGGGTGGCTTCGACTTCGAACGTTACGCACTGCAGCGTGGGCTGGTGGCGACGGGCTATGTTCGTCGCGTCATCGATCCGGCGGCGGCCGCCAGTGGCACCGGCGTCGATGCCCTTCGCCAGCAGCTGGCCACAGCGATCCAGCTTGGCCTTGGCGACGGTGCCAGCCGTTTCCTGCGCGGCATCGGCATTGCCGATACGCGCACGCTGACCGACAGCGACTGGGAAACCCTGCGCGCCACCGGCACCTCTCATCTGCTGGCGATCTCCGGCCTGCATCTCGGTCTGCTGGCGGGACTGGCGGCGCTTTTGACGCGACTGTTGTACCGGCTGTTTCCGTGGGTCGGTCTTCGCCTGCCGCTGCCGCAGGGCGCGGCGCTGGTCGCGCTGCTGGCAGCTTCCGCGTATGCCGCGCTGGCCGGCTTCGGACTGCCGACGCGGCGCGCGCTACTGATGCTGGGCTGCGTGTTGCTGGCGCGGCTGCTGCGGCGCGGCAGCGGCATTGCGCAGGGTCTGGTGATCGCGCTGCTGGTGATCCTGCTGCTCGATCCGCTGGCCATTCTTGGTGCCGGCTTCTGGCTAAGCTTTGCAGGTGTGGCCTGGCTGCTGTGGACGCTGCCAGATCACGCATCGGCGGCTACGACGGGTGCCGGTAATCGGGCGAAGCGCTGGTTCCTGGAAGCGCTGCTCGCGCAGTGCGTGTTGAGCCTTGGTCTGTTGCCGTTGAGCCTGGCCTTCTTCGGGCAGGCATCGCTGCTGTCATTGCCGATCAACCTCATCGCCGTGCCCGTGCTGGCCTTCGTCATCCTGCCGCTGACGATGGCGGGAATCGGTGTGCTGCTGCTTGGGCTTCCCGCGGACTGGCCGCTGCAGGCCGCGGAAACCGTGATGAGCGGCCTGTGGCGGCTGCTGGAATCGGCGGCGGACCTGCCGCTTGCGCAACTGCAGCTGCCGACGCCGAGCATTCCGGCACTGCTGCTGGCGGCGCTCGGTGTGTTCTGGCTGTTGCTGCCCCGGGGGATCCCGGGCAAAGCGCTGGCCTCCCTGCTTGTGCTGCCACTGCTCCTTTCGCGATCGGACCCTGTACCAGTCGGGCAGCTTGACGTGCAGGTGCTGGACGTGGGCCAGGGCCTGTCGGTCATCCTTCGAACACGCCAACACGCACTGCTTTACGACGCCGGGCCGGCGCCACCCGGCGCCCTGGACCGGGGTGAGGCGGTCGTCATCCCGGCACTCAGGCAGCTCCGCATCCAGCGGCTGGACCGGCTCATGGTCAGCCATGGCGACAACGACCACGCCGGTGGCGCAGCGGCCGTCATTCGCGCCATGCGTCCGGTCGATGTGCTCGCCGGTGAACCGGATCAGCTGCCCGATGCCCTTCATTGCCATCGTGGCAATCGCTGGCAGTGGGATGGTGTCGAGTTCCGGCTGCTGCATCCACCGCAGCATTTTCCCGCGCTGGGCAACGAGAGTTCCTGCGTGCTGCTGGTGGATGCCGGCGGGCAGCGTCTGCTGCTGCCTGGCGACATCGATGCGTTGATCGAATCGCGGCTACTGCGCGAGAACCCGGAGCTCAACGCGGTCGACGTGCTGCTGGTGCCACATCACGGCAGCAGTGGCTCTTCATCGCCGGCCTTTGTCGATACACTGCGACCACAGCTTGCCCTGGTTTCTGCCGGCCATCGCAATCGCTTCGAGCATCCGCGCGCGGATGTGATCCAGCGCTATGTCGAAATCGGCAGCCGGCTTCACGGCACGGCGGGCGAGGGCGCGCTGCTTCTGCGCCTCGGCGGCGGCGGCCGCGTTCCCGCGGTGCTTGCAGAACGTGAACAGCATCGCCATTTCTGGTCCGAAGCGGCGTATCGCCTGCGCTGAGCGGCGTCGGAATCGCGTCGGCACGGCCGCAGCGGCTATCCTATCGGCCATCAAGCGGATTGCCGACGATCCGCGCAAGCGAAACCAAGGAGTGACCTGTGCTTGAACTGCTGATGGCCGGCGGCTGGGTGATGTGGCCGATCCTGATCTGTTCAGCGATTGCGCTGGCGATCATTCTCGAACGCTTCTGGACGCTGCGCCGGAGCACGGTGCTGCCGCCGCGTCTGGGTGAGGAGGTCCGCGCCTGGGCCGGCAGTCAGCAGATTGACGACGCACACGTGGACAGCCTCAAGCAGAACTCGCCGCTGGGTGAACTGCTGGCCGCCGCATTGAGCGTGCGCCATCGTCCGCGCGAGGTGATCAAGGAGCGCGTCGAGGACGTCGGTCGCCATGTCGTCCATCGCATGGAGCGTTTCCTCAACACCCTGGGCACCGTGGCCGGTATCGCGCCGCTACTGGGCCTGCTCGGCACCGTGTTCGGCATGATCCGCATGTTCCTCGGCATCCTCGAGAACGGCGTCGGTGACGCCAGCCGCCTTGCCGGTGGCATCGGCGAGGCGCTGATCAGCACGGCGGCCGGTCTTTGCGTTGCCATTCCCGCATTGATGTTCTATCGCTATTTCTGCGGTCGCGTCGCGGAGTATGTGGTCGAGATGGAGGAGCAGGCGATCCGGCTGATCGACATGCTCGATGCCAAGCCTGTGCGTCCGCGCCGGAGCAGTGCCTCGTGAACATCGGTTCTGCGCGTCGGCTGGAGGAACCCGAGATCAGCCTGACCTCGCTGATCGACGTGGTGTTCACGCTGATCATCTTCTTCGTCGTCACCACCACCTTTGATGACCGCAGCGCCCTGCAGCTGCAGCTGCCCGAAGCGAGCCGGCAGGTGGCGCCGCAGCAGAGCGAGCCGTTCGTGGTGGTGGTGGATCACGAGGGGCGTTATTTCGTCGGCGGCAACGAGGTGCTGAAGCGAGACACCGGATCGCTGCGCGAAAGCATCGGTCGCGTGGCCGGTGATGACCGTGATCGCCAGATCGTGCTCCGCGCCGATGCGCGGGCGCCGTACCAGGCGGTAATCACTGCCATGGACGCGCTGGGCCAGCTAGGTTTCAGCAAGGTGTCCCTGGCCACCAGCCCGAGCAGCGAAGGCGGGCAGGGCGGAGCGGATGGCGAATAGCCCCGACGGTGTGATTGCCGCGGCGAGCAGCGCCGGCGGCAAGCGTGGCACGTATCGACGCCTGCTGGGCATCGCCTCGCGCTACTGGCCGTTTGCGGTGCTGGCGGTGCTGGGCATGCTGTTTGACGCTGGCGCGGCCGGTGCCTTCACCTACCTGATCAAGCCGATGCTGGACGAGCTGTTCGTCGCCCGCGATCCGGAGGTGATCTTCTGGCTGCCGATCGTGCTGATCGGGCTGTTCGTGATGCGTGGCATCGCCACCTTTGCTACCGACTACAGCATGGCGCGGGTCGGGCGCAGCGTGGTGCGTGACCTGCGCGGCGCGGTGTTCGCGCACTACCAGCGCCTGCCGGCCAGCTATTTCGACAGCCAGCCGTCGGGCGAGCTGGTGTCGCGGGTGATCTATTCGGCCGAGCAGGTGGCGCAGGCCACGGCCGATGCGCTGAAGAACCTGGTGCTGGAATCGCTGATGGTGATCGTGATGCTTGGCGTCATGCTCTACCACAGCGTGTCGCTGACGCTGTATCTCGGTCTGATGCTGCCGGTGACCGCGATCGTCTGGCAGTTCGTCGGGCGTCGCTTCCGGCGGATCAATCGCGGCATCCAGGGCTCGATGGGCACGGTGACCGGTATGGTCGAGGAGGCCGTCGAAGGGCATCGCGAGGTACGTGTCTACGGCGGCCAGCAGCGCGAGGCGAAGCGCTTCAATGCGGTGAATGCCGAAAACCGCCGGCTCAACCTGAAAGTCGCCAGCACCGGCGCGCTGAGTACCTCGCTGATCCAGCTGGTGGCTGCCGCGGCGCTGGCGGCGATCATCTGGCGCGCGACGCGGCCGGACCTGCTGGACAGCATGAGTCCCGGCACCTTCATGTCGCTGATCAGCGCCATGCTGCTGATGCTGCCCTCGCTGAAGCGTCTGACCACAGTTCAGGGCGTCCTGCAGCGCGGTATCGCGGCCGGTGACGAGCTGTTTGCCGTGCTCGACAGCGTGCCGGAAAAGGATGCCGGCAATCGTGAACTGCAGCGTGCCCGTGGCGATATCGACTTTGCCAACGTCGTCCTTTGCTACGGCGACAGCGCGCGCAACGCGCTGGACGACCTGTCCCTGCACTGCCCGGCCGGCAGTGTCACGGCGCTGGTGGGGCGTTCCGGCAGCGGCAAGACCTCGCTGGTCAGCCTGCTGCCGCGCTTCTACGAGGCCAGTGCGGGTTGCGTGAAGCTCGACGGCCACCCGCTTTCCGACTACCGCCTGGCCGACCTGCGCCGGCAGATCGCGCTGGTCAGCCAGCGGGTGGTGCTGTTCGACGGCAGCATTGCCGACAACATCGCCTACGGTGGGCTCGCTGATGCCAGCGAGGCCGAGATCGAGCGCGCCGCAGAGCTGGCCAACGCCATGGCGTTCATCCGACGCATGCCCGACGGCATCCTCAGTGCCGTGGGCGCGCGCGGCGCCAGGCTGTCCGGCGGCCAGCGCCAGCG
>JAGRJX010000145.1 GCA_020442545.1 Lysobacterales bacterium | reverse complement strand
TGCAGAGCTGCCGCAGCGTCGACGAAGCGCTGGCGGTGACCGCCGACACCTTCACCCGACTGCTGCCGGCATTCGGTGGCAGCGTGTTCCTGCTGCGGCCGTCGCGCGACCTCGCCGAGGGTGTGCTGGATTGGGGAATACAGGCACTGCCCAGCCAGTCGCCGGTGCCGACGGCGGACTGCTGGGCACTTCGCCGTGGCCAGCCGCATGCGGTGGACGACCGCGACGGCGATACCCACTGCGCGCATGCGCCGCGCAATCCGGCGCGCCCGGCAGTTACCGTTTGCGTGCCGATTACAGCGCATGGTGAAACCATGGGATTCGTCTATCTGTCACGCGCCGTGACCGAGGCAGATCGCGATACTCCGCTCGAGGAGCGCCCGCCGAGCCGTCGCGAGATTGCGGGTGCTCTGGTCGAGCAGCTGGCGCTGGCGCTCTCCAATCTCAAGCTGCAGGACACCCTGCGCACGCAAAGCATCCGCGATCCGCTGACCGGTCTCTTCAACCGCCGCTACCTCGAAGAATCCCTGCTCCGCGAGCTTTCCCGCTGCGAGCGCCGTGGCCGGCCGCTGTCGCTGTTGATGCTCGACCTCGACCGGTTCAAGCGCTTCAACGACCAGCACGGACACGACGGAGGCGATGCCGTCCTCATGCGCTTTGCGCACACGCTGAGCAGCAATTCCCGGCACGAAGATATTGCCTGCCGCTTTGGTGGCGAGGAGTTCACGCTCATCCTTCCCGAAACCTCCGCAGTGGACGCCATCCGACGGGCGGAATCGATCCGCCAGCTGATCGCCGAAATGACCGTCACGCACGATGGAAGCACGCTGCCGGCCGTGACGGTTTCCATCGGCGTCTCCACGTTCCCCGACGATGGTGCAGATACTGCAGCGCTGCTGCGCGCCGCCGATGCCGCGCTCTATCGTGCCAAACAGCAGGGTCGCAATCGGGTGGTGGGCGCGCAGGCCGGCTGATCCGGCAACAGTCCTCAGGAGCGCTCGGCCGGGAACGCCAGCGCCTGCTCGATGTGATCACCCTGCAGCATCGCCAGTAGCAGGCGATCCACGCCCAGCGCAACCCCCGCGCACTCCGGCAATCCATGTTCGAGCGCCGACAGCAGGCGCCCATCGATCGGCGCCAGCGTCTGGCCTGCGCTTTGCCGCCGCTGCTGGTCTGCCTCGAAGCGGCGACGCTGTTCACGCGCGTCGCCAAGCTCGTGGTAGCCGTTGGCCAGCTCTGCCGAACCCAGAAACACCTCGAAACGCGCCGCCACCTCGCCGCCGTCGCCCTTGCGTACGCGAGCCAGCGCCGCCTGGCTGGCTGGGTAGTCGTGCAGCAACAGCAGTTGATCCGCTGGGAAACTCGGCTGGATCAGGTGGGTCAGCAGCAGGTCCAGCCAGTCATCTCGACTGAGCCCGGCATCATCAATACCGAAGATGCTGAGCGGCGCGATCAATTCCGAGGGATCAGCGGCGAAGGGATCGATGTCGAGAGTTTCGCGGAACAGCTGACGGTAGCTGCACTTGCGCACGTGGCAGGAAATGCCCTGCATCACCAGCAGCTTGCGCACCAGACTGGCGACTTCGAGCATCAACGTATGCTCGTCCCAGCCCAGTCGGTACCACTCCAGCAAGGTGAACTCGGGATTGTGCTTCCGGCCAGCCTCACCGTTGCGGAACACGCGGCCCAGCTCGTAGCAGTCGCCCACGCCCGCAGCCAGCAGGCGCTTCATCGCGTACTCCGGCGAAGTGCGCAGCCAGCGCTGCTTGCCGCCACCGGCGACGGGACCGTCAAAAGTCGTACTGAAGCTCAGGATGTTGGGATCGCTGTTGCCGGCCTGCGACAGCACCGGTGTCTCCACCTCCAGTACGTTGCGCTCGGCGAAGAAGCCGCGAATGCTGGCATTCACCTCCGCGCGCAGGCGAAGCGCATCGATACCAGCGGTGGGTTGCCAGGAACTCATGTCCGATATTCTCCGTCAGATGGCCTGACAGCGTCGAATCTCGTCACCGCGGTTCGTTGTCGGCGAAGAACGCCAGAAGCTGAGGCTCGTCCCATACCGGCACGCCCAGCCCCTGCGCCTTGTCCAGCTTGGAGCCGGCGGATTCGCCAGCGACGAGGAAACTGGTCTTCTTCGACACGCTGCCGGACACCTTGGCACCCAGCGCTTCCAGTCGTGCCTTGGCTTCGTCGCGGGTCATCGCGGACAGCGTGCCGGTGAGCACGGCCGTCTGGCCGTCAAGCGGGCCGGCGGCCTGCCCGGTGGCTTCGGGCAGCGAGGCGAGCAAGGCCGCGAGTCGCCGCTCAACATCAAGCAGATGCGCAACGCGTGGCGTATCGTCCCGCAGTTCCCGCAGGCTGGCGCAGGCAGCCTTGCTGGCGCCGGCCTGCGACCACTGCTCTTCGCTTGCGGCCAGCAGCGCATCCAGCGTCGGAAACGATTCCACCAGGCGCGACGCGCCTTTCTGGCCCAAGTGCTTGATATTCGCCTTCGACAACAGGTAGTCAGACGCAATCACCTGACGCAATTTCGGTGACGGCGATGATTCGTCGGTCAAGGTGACGCCGGCTGCGAGCAGCGCATCGATCACCTGCTGGTTTCCGGGCTCGGCGAAGAAACTTGATATCGACGACGCTACCGTCGGGCCAACGTCCTCCGCCGCGACCAGCAGCTCGTCCGGCAAACGGCGGATGGTGTCGAGGTTGCCGAAGGTCTGCCCGAGCCGTTTGGCGGTTTCCTCGCCAATCTGGTTCACGCCCAGCGCGAACAGCAGCCGCGGCAAGGTTGTCTGTTTGCTGGCGTCGATGGCGGCAATCAAATTCTCCGCCCATTTGGTGGCGATCTTGCCGGCCTTCACCGTTTCCGGAACGGCACCATCGCGTTCATCGGCGCGGCGCTTCATTTCCAGCAGGTCGTCGAGCGTCAGTTTGTAGAGGTCGGCAACGGATTCGACGTAGCCGAACTCGCTCAGGTCCTCGCAGAAGCGGCTGCCAAGGCCTTCGATGTCCATGGCGCGACGCGAGGCAAAGTGGATCAGGGCCTCGACGCGCTGTGCCTTGCAGAACAGGCCGCCGGAACAGCGCGATACGGCCTCGCCTTCCTCGCGCACCACCTGCGAGCCGCAGACCGGACACACTTCCGGCATGCGCCACGGCTGGCTGCCGGCGGGTCGCTTCTCGGCCAGCACGCGAACCACTTCGGGGATGACATCGCCGGCACGGCGCACGATCACCGTATCGCCAACTCGAACGTCGAGGCGCGCGATCTGGTCGGCATTGTGCAGCGTGGCGTTGGTGACGGTAACGCCGGCCACGTGCACCGGCGTCAGTCTCGCCACCGGCGTGATCGCACCCGTGCGACCGACCTGCACGTCGATGGTCTCGACCGTGGTCAGCTGCTCCTGCGCCGGAAACTTATGCGCCAGCGCCCAGCGCGGCGCGCGCGCGACGGAGCCAAGTTCGGCCTGTTCGTCGTAGCGATCCAGCTTGTAGACCACGCCGTCGATGTCATAGCGCAGGCCATCGCGCTTGCCGCCGATGTCCGCATAGTAGTCGAGCAGGCCCGAAAGGCCGGACACGCGCTTCACCAGCGCACTGACGGCAAAGCCCCAATCGCGCAGCTTCGCCAAAGTCTTGCTGTGAGTCTCCGGCAAGGCGCCATCGCTGACCTCGCCCACGGAATAGGCGTAAAAGGCCAACGGGCGCTTCGCGGTGATGGCGGGGTCGAGCTGACGCAGCGAACCGGCCGCACCATTGCGCGGATTGGCCAGCGGCTTTTCGCCGTTGGCCAGCGCGCGTTCATTGAACCTCTCAAAGCCGGCACGCGGCATGTAGACCTCACCGCGCACCTCGAGCAGCGGCGGCCAGTCATCGCCGCGCAACTTCAACGGAATGGCACGGATCGTGCGCAGATTGACGGTGACGTCCTCACCGGTGGCGCCGTCACCGCGCGTCGCCCCCTGGACCAGCCGACCGTCCTCGTAGCGCAGGCTGATCGCCAGGCCATCCAGCTTCGGCTCGGCACTGAATGCCGGCTCGTCCTCGCCCAGCGCGTCGCGGATGCGACGCACGAAGTCACCGACTTCCTCGTCACTGAAGGCATTGGACAGCGACAGCATCGGGATCGCGTGACGCACCTCGGCGAAGCCGCTGTCCGGCTTCTCGCCGACACGGTGCGTCGGTGAATCCGGGTCATCGAGTTCCGGATGCGCTGCCTCCAGCGCCTCCAGCTCGCGCAGCAGCCGGTCGTACTCGGCATCCGGAATCAGCGGATCATCAAGGACGTGGTAGCGGTAGTTGGCGTCGCTGAGCTGTGCGCGCAGCTCGGCAACGCGCTGGCGCGGATTGTTCGACATCGCGTTTGCGCCGCCGCTCAGTGGCCCTGCGACTCGCGCTTGCGGTCGTAGCCACGCAGCTGGTCGCGGATATGGGCGATGCGCTGGCGGCCCAGCGCGTTGTGCTCCTCATCGAGCACGTTGCAGTCCAGCAGTTCGGCCAGACGCTGTGCTGTAGGGAGCATCGCTTCCCAGGCATCCAGCGCCGGCACCGGGCCGGGCAGCGCCATGAAGAAGCTCAGGCCCGGCACGCGCAGCTCGTTGATGCGGCTCATGTCGAAGCTGCCCGGCTTGACCATGCTGGCCACGCTGAAGATCGACGGCCCGCTGTTGCCATCGGTGCGGCGATGGAAGATACCCATGTCGCCGAAGTACAGGCCGGCCTTCTCGGCGGCGACCACCAGATCGGAGCCGCGAACCGTCTCGCCCTCGCGAGCGGCGACGAACAGGGTGATGATGCGGTCGAATCCGGCCTCCTCGGCACTGAGCTTGCGCTCCGGTGCGCGACGCTGCAGCTCGACACGCTCATGACCGGACAGCGTGGCCTCGACCAGCTCCAGCTCCGACTGCAGGCCGGATGCCGGATCGGCCAGCTCATCGTGCTCGCCACCACCCTCGCCCAGCCGCGGCTCCACGCGCTCGCGTGGCGCGCCCCTGGCCTTGCGTTTGCCCTGGTCGGGTTTCTTCGGGCGACCGAAGAAGGCGATGCCGGCCAGCAGCAACAGGCCGGCGATGATGAGAATGATGCGAAGCTGGGTCTGATCCATGCCGGAATGCTACCGGAAACCCGCCCCTGACCGGAACGGTTGACGTCGCCCCGGCGTTGCCAGGCGATCGGAAAACACGGGGCTATGCCGCGCCTGCTACGGTTGATGACGGCATTTTCTGGATCGCTCCGCCATCCATCACCAGCGTGGGTCACGTCCCGTCGCGTGGTGCAGACAGCACATGATCACCCAAGAGGACCACCCAGCACGGGGACAGATGGCATCAGCGCATGAGAAACGAATCTCCGCTGCCCCCTTTCTGGCCGGGCCGGTGGTCGGTCACGAAAAAGCCCGCTCGAAAGCGGGCTTTTTCTCTCTCGCTGATCGGCATCGGCGCGAGATCAGCCAATCAGGCCGTTGACGCGCTTGAGGAAGCCGGCCGGATCATCCAGCTGCGCGCCTTCGGCCAGCTGCGCTTGTTCCAGCAGCAGCAGAGCGAGATCACTCGACTTCGAGTCGTCAGTTTCCGCATCGAAGCGCTTGACCAATGCGTGCCGCGGATTGACCTCCAGCGTCGGTTTGCCGGCCGGCGCGTCGTGGCCGGCGGCTTTCAGCAGGCGCTGCATGTGCAGGGCCATGTCGTGCTCGCCCAGCACCAGACAACTGGCGGAGTCGGTGAGGCGCGTTGACAGCTTCACGTCGGCAACCCGATCACCCAGCGCGGCCTTGAGCTTGTCCACCGCGCCCTTGACCTGCTCGGCGGCTTCCTCGCGCTGCTGCTTGACTGACTCGTCTTCCGGCAGCTCGTCGAGTTCGAGGTCGCCCTTGGCGATGTTCTTCAGCGGCTTGCCGGCGTACTCGCTGAGGTAACCGATCATCCACTCGTCGACGCGCTCGTGCATGAGCACCACTTCGACGCCGCGCGCCTTCAGCGCTTCCAGCTGCGGGCTGTTCTTCGCCGCGTTCCAGCCGTCGGCGGTCAGGTAGTAGATCGCTTCCTGGCCGACCTTCATGCGGCCGATCACGTCGTCCAGCGAATGCAGTTCGTCGGCCTTGCTGCTCTGCGTGGTCGGGAAACGCAGCAGCCTGGCGATGCGCTCGCGGTTGCTGGCGTCCTCGACGATGCCTTCCTTCAGCACGTTGCCGAACTCGGCCCAGAATCCGAGGTACTTCGCGGCGTCCGCGTCACCGGCAACGCGGTCGAGGATGTCCAGCGTGCGCTTCACCAGCGCGCCCTTAATGCGATCCACCTGGCGGTTGGACTGCAGGATCTCGCGGCTCACGTTCAGCGGCAGGTCGTCGGAATCAACCACGCCACGCACGAAGCGCAGGTAGTTCGGCAGCATCTGCT
>JAGRJX010000144.1 GCA_020442545.1 Lysobacterales bacterium | reverse complement strand
CGACGCCCGGCTACTTCCACATCGTGCTGCGCTCGCAACTGCCGCCGACGGCCGCGGCGACACTGCTCAAGGAAACGATGGGCAAGGTCGACACGGCGGCGCCGGTGTACGACATCGCTGCGTTGAGTGCCGAGATTGCCGACTCGCTGGCCACACGTCGTCTGGTGCTCTGGCTGCTTGGCAGTTTCGCGCTGCTGGGCACTTTCTTGGCGGCGGTCGGGGTCTACGGCGTCATGGCGCAGACGCTGGGCCGCCGGCGTCGCGAGATCGGCCTGCGTGCCGCGCTCGGTGCCGGCGGCGTGCATTTGCTCGGCTGGGCGCTGAGGCTGGGCGCGGTGCCGGTCCTTGGCGGCGCTGCGGTTGGCTTCGCGCTGGCGGTCGTGGGCGGACGTGGGCTCGGCGACGCGCTGGTCGGCGTGTCTGTCCATGACCCACAGGCGCTGGTTGGTGCGTTGCTCGGTGTGCTGGCGTGCGCGGTAGCGGCGATCCTGCTGCCGGCCCTGCGCGCCATGCGGACGCCGCCAAACGAGGTGCTGCGCGAGCAGTAAAGCGCCCTGCTGCGGCTGTCGCCGAGGTGGCGCTGTCGTCACCATTCACGGCAGGAAGGTTCGGATTCCGGCGATGGCTGGGCCTGCGTGCGGACTGCCTGTACAGTGGAAACGGACGGGCTGTTGCCGTAGTCGCTACCGAACGCTTCGGGCCGTCATCGAATTCCACTGCCATGGCCAGCCAATGAACCACACCACATCGTTGCGTCCGCTGGCCGATGCCGCCTCACGCCAGGCCTATGCGCCATATTCGCGCCTGCATGTCGGCGCGGCGCTCCGATCAGCCAGCGGCGCGACCTATTCCGGCTGCAATGTGGAGAACGGTTCGCTGTCCATCGGTTTATGTGCCGAACGTGCGGCCATCGCTGCTGCCGTGCTGGCAGAGGGGCCGGCATTCCGGCTGTCGGCCATCGCGATTAGCGCCTTTAACAGCCACGGGCGCGCGATGCCGGTGCCGCCCTGTGGGGCTTGCCGTCAGGCGCTGCAGGAATTCGCTGGCGACGCTACGGTCGGTTTCCTCGGTGGCGATGGCAGTTGGACTGAAGTTGGCGTCGAGAGCCTGCTGCCGCACGGATTCGTGCTGCCCGAGGATCTCTAGCGGCCTCGCTGGCCGGGCGGTTCGATCTCAGCCGTTTCCGGGCATGTTGCGCAGCTGAGCGAGTTCCGCCGCATAGCGCGCTTCAATCGTCCCTTCACTGAGTGATTTCGCTCGCGCCAGTGCGCGCTCGGCTTTCACACGGTCGCCGCTCGCCAGGTAGGCGCGGGCCAGTGCGGCGTGGAAGCGGTGCTCGTTGCGGTGCTGATGGATCGCCTGCCGGTAGTGCTCGATGGCTTGCTTGAAGGCACCCTCGCGTTCGAGGCGGGTGGCCAGCAGGAACTGGTACAGCGGATCCTTCTTCTGCAGTGCCGTCAAGCGCTCCCTCAACAGTGCCGCGGCCGCCTTGTCGCCGCGACTGTCGTAGAGCTGGACCAGATTGAACAGCGTGCCGTATTCGTCGGCATCCAGTGCCAGCGCATGCCGGTAGGCCGTTTCGGCGCCGGCTTCATCGCCGCTGCGCAGGCGGATGACGCCGGTGTTTCCCCAATGCACGGGGTAGTCAGGGTCCAGGCGCAGCGTGGCTTCCATCCGCGTCAGTGCCGCGTCGATCCGGCCCTGCGCCATCTGCTTGATCGCGATGTTGTTGTGGTAGTGGGCGAGCAGGCGCTGGCCGCTGATGGCGACCGGATCGCCCACGCTGATGACGAAATTGCGGGCGACGTCGACGGTATAGCGTCGCGGACCCGTCTGCAGGCGCAGATTGACGTGGCTGTTGCGGTACAACGTCGTCCCGGACTGCTGCCAGATCAGCGTCTGCGGGATCTCCTGCGCTCTTGCGGAAAGCCCGGCTTCGCGGGCAAGGGCGAGAAACAGCAAGGTGAATCCGATGCAGTTGGCGCGACGCTGATCCCAGGACTGGGCTACGGTGTAGGTGGCGGATTCGTCATAGCGCATGCCCATGCCGGCAGGCGAGAACACGAAGTCGACCATGCGCTCGATGCGGTTGGTTGGCGCGCGGTGGTGATCCAGAACCTGCTGGTGGAAGGCTTCCCGCAGCGCAGCTGGCATGCGCAGCAGGTCATCGAGCGTGGCTGTTGCCGGCGCAGGCCGCAGGCGAGTGCTGCCCTGGTCCTTGGCGACGACAGGGGTGGCGGCGGTGGCGGCTTCGGCAACATCCTGAGCCGGTGCAGCAACACTTGATGTGAGAACCAGCCAGCAGAGAAGGGCGCGCATGCGGCCTCCTCGCGTGGTGCCGAAAGCGGTGGTCGGCAATGTAGCACGGTCTGATGCGGCGGGTTCGACGCTGGCGCGGGCGCGCAGGAATTGTGCGACCGTGGCGATGGGCCGAGGGTCAGGGCTTGAGGTAGCTGTCGCGCAAGGTCGACTCGGCAAGCTTGCGGGCTTCGGTGGCGTCGAAGGTGACTTCACCATCGGCCAGCTGCTGCGCCCGCTCGAAGAACGGCATGAAGTAGCGTTGCTGGTCGGCAGCTCCGTTCATGACGATGCGGCCATCGCCGCGGTCCACGGCCTTCGCCCACGCGGCACGCACCGCCGCCCAGAACGGCTCGCTGGCTTCGAAGTAGGCGCGACCGGGCTGAAAATCGAAGCCCTTGATCCGTTCGTAGCGCGCCACGCCATATTCGCGGCCTACCCAGGGCTGGTCGCTTTGCGGCACGCCATTGTCGTCGAGCCGCGCCTTGAGGTTGTTCTCTTCCTGCAGCCAGCCGGTCGGCAGCACGGTGTGGCGGTTGGTGCCGATCAGCGTGTCGTAGTCCTTGCGCACACTGTATTCGCGACGCGGCAGCGGGCGGCGCGTGTCACCGCTGATCCACGTCGACTGGCTGGCGTCGTGCTGCCAGCGGCCGACGCTGGCGTAGCGTGGTGAGTCATCCACCTGCAGTACGGTCTGCGACCAGGCCCCGTTCCGATCCGCCGCGCTGACCGGTTCGCGTTGCCAGCGATGATTTCCCTGATAGGCCAGCAGGCTGTCGGGCTGGTAGCGCCACTCCTGACGCCAGTGGCGCACCACCATCGGTTCGCTGATCTTTCCATCGTCGCCGAGGATGCGCATGACGAGAATGTGCTGTAGCGCAATGAAGTCAGGCTGGTCCTTGCTGACCAGCACCACCTCCGTTCCCCAGTTCTGGTACGGCGCCTGTGCCTTGGCATCAGGATCGAAGCGCGCGATTTCGAGGAAGTTGAAGGTCACCCGGTACTCGCCGGCCATGGCCAGAATCGCGCGGCGGTCACGCTCCTTCGCGTCGATGCCCGGCTCCTGCAGCCGTTTCCAGTCGGCAGACGGTTCACGATCCAGGGTCACCGGCGCACCGCGGGTCGTTGCGCCGCGCGGTTTGAGCATGCCTTCCGAGAGCGGCCAGGCGAAGGTGAACTGGCTTTCCCGGGTGGTTTCAGTGGTTGCGGGTTCGTAGGCGATGGCCGCGCTGGAGGCGGTCAACAACGATGCTGCCAGCAATAGCGCGGGTCGCGAAATCAACGATTTGTTCATGGCGGTCTCCTGGATGCGCTGCGTGCAATTCGGCGGGCATCAACCGCGCCGGACGACCAATTGCAGATGATTCTCATTTCGTGCCATGCGGCGGTGCACACTGCACGAACGAGATCGTTGTGGAATCAGACCTGGAAGACGTTGCTGCCGCCGGCGCTGTAGCTGAAGCCAGGGAAGATGTTGCCGACGCCGCCGGTGGACACGCCCATGCGTTTGACCAGCGCCTCGCCGATGATCTGCCGGAAGTCGGTGGTGACGTCGACGTCCTGGCCTTCGAACAGGCTGGCATCGTCGAGTCCCGGGAACACACCGTGGAAGCCGCCGTTGACCCGGTTGCCCAGCGCCATCATCACGTTGCCGTAGCCGTGGTCGGTGCCGCCGGAATCGTTGGGCCGGAAACGACGACCGAACTCGCTCTGGATGACCACGGTGACGCGGTCCATCAGGCCGGCGGCGTTGAGGTCGGTGTAGAAGGCGTCGAGCGCGCGTGACAGGCCTTCGGTGAGGTTGCCGAAGGCATCGTAATGACCGGCGACGCCGGGGTTCGGCATGCCCTGGCCTTCGTGCGTGTCCCAGATGCCGTAGTCCACGGCGGCGATGGTAAGGCCCATGTCCAGCTTGACCAGCTGGGCGATGTTGCGAAGCTGGCTTCCCAGGTTCGAACCGTTGCCGCTGCTCGGATATACCGCGCCCCCTCCCGGCAGGTAGCCGTCCGTATTGTCTGTCGGGTGATACAACTCGAAATCGATCTCGCGCATGTACTCGAGCGCATCGGCTGCTGCCTGACCGGATTGCTCCAGCGCGCTGGCGCCCTGCCACATCGGCAGCACGCGCCTGTGCGCGCCGAAGTGGCCGGCAATGTCTGGATCGGTGTCGTCCCAGGACCAGTGGAAACCGTCGAGACGGAAGTCCTCGCCATTGGCGATGCTGATCACGTCGCTGTTGCCGTACAGCGAGGTCTGTAGCGTGCTGCCGAAGCCGAAGGCGTTGGACAGCATCGGCGACGGCATGTCGAAGTCGTTGGCCAGGTAGCGGGCGATCCAGCCCTGCGTTCCACTCTTGTTGCCCGGCGTGCCAAATTCGATGAAAGCCTGTGCGTCGAAATGGCTGCGTGTCACCGTGGTCGACATGCCTGCGCCGTGAATGATCGCCACGCGGTTCTGTTCGTACAGTCTGGCCAACCATTTGTTGGCGACGCCAACGTCATCACCGGTTTCGCCGCCGACGCGCGGGTGCCAGCCCCAGTTGCTGGTGCCGATCCGTCGCAGTCGATCCTGCGGGATGGCGAGATCGCTGCGCTTGTTCACATAGGCGGTGCGATCGGAGCCGGCGTAGGGCACCACCAGGTGCAGGCCGTCGATGCCACCGCGCAGGAACAGGTAGACCAGTACGTCGTGCTGTGCTGCGCCGGCGCGTGCCGGATCGATCCAGCCCAGGGTTGGCACGCTGGAAGCCACGGCGGCGGCACAGCAGCCCTTGAGGAAGCCGCGACGGCTGACCGGGAAACGGTGCGAAGTCATGGTCGTCTCCTCAGCGCCGGTAGAATTCGGGCGTCATGAACAGCAGCGCCACCGCCGAGCGCAGCCGCGACTGGGTGTAGTGCTGCTTCAGGTTGTTCTGGTTCCAACTATTGGTGGTGGTGACCAGCGCTTCATTGGCGGGCGCGTTCTGGCGCAGGAAATCCACCATCTGGTTCCGCCGAGAGGCCGGGATCGGCTGCGAGAAGATACGGTCGATCCAGAAGTCGACGATGACGTTGGCGCTGCGCGCGCCCACCGGCAGCGCGGCGTTGGTCTGCGCCACCACGTCGCAGAGGTAGATGCCGCTCTCGGGCACTTCCTCCAGTTCGGTCAGCCGCGACATCAGCCGCCAGGTCTGCGCCAGGGTGCTGACGCCGCTCCATTTTTCGCTGACGTCCGGATAGCCATCGGGCGTCGGCCAGCGGAACGGACGGTTGCCGCTTTGCTGCAGCAACGAGTAAAGGTTGCCGTAAGGTTCCCAGACAGACGGATACGGTATCGGCTGGATCTCCGTTTCCGTGGCGCGCATGGCATGCGCCAGCGCTTCCCAAGGGCGCTTGACCTTCTCGCCCCAGGTTTCGCGGAAAGCTGCCGAGTTCAGGATATGCCGCAGCACGCGGGTGATCTGGTCTGGCGACTGCCAGTGCTGTCGCCAGATGGCGGCTGCCGAATCGATCAACGCCTGCGGCGGATCGTCGCTGATAAACCGGCGACAGAGCTTGCCGCAGATGTGCAATGCAGTTGCAGGATGCTGGCAAAGAATGTCGAAGACGGTCTGCGCATCCTGCATGTCCGGTTGATACGAAAGGATGTAGTGGTGCAGGAAGTATTTGCCGGCCACGTCGTGCCAGTTGCCGTAATACATGAACTCCCCGCTGTCGTATTCGGCGGTGTCCGGAAACTCCCAGTGATCGTCGGCCTGCGTCCAGCCAGTGAGTGCGCGTGCGGCTTCGTAAACGTCGTTGTCGCAATAACCCACTGCGATGGTTTCTCCCGGCAGGTCGGGAATGATGTTCGGATCCTTGCCCGGATAGTAGTTTTCGACCCCCAGTGTGTGCAGTTCGCACAGTTCCCGTGCGAAGTTCTCGTTGTAGGCCGAACCACGGCTGGACTTGTTGTCGAGGTATTGCAGCATCGCCGGTGCCTTGGCGACTTCTTCCAGCAATGCCCGGAAATTGCCGAAGGCATGCGGTCGGATCACGTCGCGGTCGTAGTGCATGAACAGTGGCGCGATGTTGAAGTCCCAGCCCTGCACGTTGAAGTGGTTGTGCCAGAAGTCGACGGTGACCTCGTACAACTGGCGGCGGCTGTACACCGCGCGCAGCAGCTTGACGCATTCGGATTCGGCGCAGGGATAGGAGCGGAACGGGTGGTCGTTGAGGCCGAGGCCGTCGCGGTCGCGCACATGGTCGGACCACAGCTGTGCCATGCTCTTCGACAGCGTGGTGTAGCCGCCCGCAGCGATCCGCGCCTCGCAGGCGCTGTCGTCAAGTCCAGGGTCGAGCTGCTGTTCGACATAGGCGGCGATTCGCGCCGTGTCGTTGCCACCCAGTGCGTTGAATGCGGCGATATCGCCGGGACGCGGGCCGTAGGCCATGCGGTTCAGCGCGATGATCGCCGCTGCCGGGCCGGGTGGTGCCGGGCTCTCGAAGGAATCGGCGAAGATCGAGGGCGATGGTGTCCCTTTGGCGCGCGCGGTTTTCGACGGCAGTCCGAGGAAGGCGCGGCGTGAGGCGGTAGCGGCAGCACTGGACATGGCGTCAGCTCGGCAACTGCGGAAAGCACAGACTATGCGCTGTGACATTATTTTGCATTGTGGGATGCGTCACGATTGCGCGGATCGATGGAGGGAGCCGATGGGCGACGAATACTGGTTCGAGGAGGGCTGCTGGATCACCGAGCTGTCGAATTCGGCAGATGATCCGGCGTTGTCCATCGCCCGCGCACGCTTGCCATCGGGCGGGACCACGCGATGGCACCGGTTGCATGGCGTGATCGAGCGCTACGTCATCCTTTCCGGTCGGGGCGTGGTGGAGGTCGGTGACCAGCCGCCACGCGAGGTCGGGGAGGGTGACATGGTGTACATCTCAGCCATGCAGGCGCAGCGGATCCATAATCCCGGTCCCGACGACCTGCTGTTCCTGGCGCTGTGTACGCCGCGTTTCACGCCGGAAGCCTACGAAGACATTGATCCGGAAAGGCGCGCCGACCATGACGAGGACTGACATGCGGACACCACGATCACGGCTGCAGGCGCTGTGCGCCGCCTTCCTGTTCTTCCCGCTGAGTGCCGTCGCCTCCTTCTGCGAACCGGTGGTCGAGGAGTCGACGGCCGGCGCGACCGTGCTCGGCAACGGCACGCCCGGCAGCATCAGCACCGCGCAACTGCAGACGGCGATGGATGCCGGTGGCGTGATCCGGCTGGACCAGGGGGCAGCGCCGAGCACGTTGACCGTCACCAGCACGCTGGAAATTGACCGCAACGTGGTACTCGATGGCGGCGGCCTGGTGACGCTGTCTGGCGGCGGAGCCCGGCGCATCCTCAGCATCGTCAATCCGAACCCGGCAGCGGACGCACCGCAGATCCACGTCACGCTGCAGAACATCGGTTTCGTTGACGCCAGCGGGGGTGATCGTGGCGGGGCAATCTACAAGGAGCACGACTACGAGTATCCGCACAAAGTCAATCTGAAGCTGGTCAACTGCGAGTTCCACGACAACGTCGCGCCGCTGGACGGCAGCAGCCAGGACGACGGCGGGGGTGCGTTCTACGGCGAGCTGCTGAACCGTATCGACATCGGCAATTGTCGTTTCGAAAACAACAGCGGCAGCAACGGCGGCGCGGTGTATTCGCTGGGTAGTCTGCGTCTCAACATTGTCGACAGCGTGTTCGAGCGCAACCATGCCACCGGCAGCGGCGGCAATCCGGGCAGCGGTGGCAATGCCGGCGCGCTGGGCGTGGATGGACCGGGACGCCTCGTTGATGTCTGCCGCACGCGCTTTGTCGACAACGGCAGCAATGCCTACGGTGCCGGCTTCTTCAGCGTGATGTACGACGCACAGAGCCGCACGCGCTTCGAGGACGTCGAGTTTCGCGGCAACGTGCAGCTCAGCAGCGGCCAGCACAGTGGCGGCGCCTACATCCAGGGCGGGCCGTGGGCGATGGAGCGGGTCAGCTTCATCGACAACGAGGCGCGCGGCTACGGCGGCCTGTTTGTCGCCGGCAACGCGCCGGGGACGATCCGCAACGGCACGTTTTCCGGCAACGTGGCACGCACCGGCCTCGGCGGCGCGATGGGCCTGAGCAGCGACGCGCCGATCACCATCGTCAACACGACCATCGCCAACAACGTCGCCACCGATGCCTTTGCCGGCGGCATCGCCATCGGCGCCGGCAACCAGTTGCGGCTGGCCAACACCGTGTTCGCCAACAACAGCGGCGGCAACATCTACGTCAACTGGGCGATGAACAACCCCGCCGCGTTCGATGGTGGCGGCAACCTGCAGTGGCCCCGGCAGCGCACCGGCGGTGGCGGCGCGGAGACAGCCGTCACGGCGTCGGCAACGTTTGTCGATGCACAGATTCCGGCAGTGGCGACGGACAACGGTGGCCATGTGCCGACGCTGGCCTTGCCGGCGGGCAGCGCGGCGCGGGATGCCGGTGTCGCTTCCGTCAGCGGTTCGACCGTGGCAGTGCCTGCCGCTGATGCCCGCGGCAGTCCGCGATTTGGCGCGGTGGACAGCGGCAGCTTCGAATACCCCGACCCCAACTGGCTGTTCCTCGACGGTTTCGAGTAAGTCACTGGGCTCGTCGAACAGCGTCCCCGGCAACGCTATCGGCTACATACGACGGCTGTGCACTGTGATGACGGCAGGTACTGCGTGTGTAAGCGCCTGAACCAGCGCGCCGTCGGGACGGGCGCGGGTTCAGGCAGGCGCAGTGCCTCAGAAATGGTAGGTCAGTGACGTGACGAACTCGCGGCCCCGCGACGGGAAGCCGATGTTGACGCCGGCACGCGGGTTGTAGGTGTAGGTGGCATGGTCGTAGTAGAACTTGTCCAGCGCATTCTTCACCGCCAGGCCGAAGCTCAGTCGATCGTCAAGGAAGCTCCAGTCCGCAGCAAGATCAAGCACCGCATAGGAGGACTTGACCGGCGCTTCCGGGGAGATCGGGTTGCTTTCGGGCTCGACGTAGCGGGCACGGATACCGTAGTGCGCGTTGTCCTGCGGACGCCAGTCCCAGCGTGCGGTCCAGGTGCGGCCGATGGTGGTGCCGAGGCCCAGGTCGCTGTCGTTCAGCGGACGACCTTCGAAGGTATTGTCCGAGTTCCAGACGCCGATGCTGGCCTCGATGCGGCTCCAGCTCCTTCCCGCCTCCAGTTCGTAGCCTTCGACCCGGGCGGTGCCGAGGTTGGTCCAGTAGCCCCACTCCGGTGACGGCGGCCCAACGAAGACGTTGCCGATGAAGTTGTCGATGTGCTGCCGGAAAGCGGTGCCGCGCAGGAAGTGACCGTCGTGCTCCCAGGCGAAGCCCAGCTCGATGTTGTCGGCATCCTCCCCTTCGAGATCGCCGTGGTGAGCGTACAGCGCGCTGAAGAATGCCTCGCGGATGGTGATGCCGCGGAACGCCTGCGAGTAGGCGGCGCGCAGGCTGAAACTGTCGGTCACGCTCCAGTGCAACGACAGGTTGGGGCTGAACCGCACTTTGGTGTTGTCCGCGCCGGCGCCGACGCCTTCGTCGACCTGGTGTTGGTAGCGGTCGTAGCGCAGGCCACCGGAAAGAAGCCAGTCGTTTGCGGCGTGCCATTCGGCCTGAATGTAGGCGCCACTGACGCTTGCATTCTGTCGGCTGCTGCCCCAGTAGGCGGGCGGCGTGGCCTGCTGCGTGGCGTCGAGCCGGTCGCGGCGATGGTCGATGCCGAAGGCCAGCAGCAGGTTGTTCCAGCGCGAAGTGTTGCGCAGGTCGAAACCATTGGAAGTCTGTTCGCCGAAGCCGTAGACCAGACCGGTGGTATTGCGCCGGTTCTCGAAGGCGGATTCGTTGTGAAAGGCCGTGAGCTCGACATCCACCGCGTCGCTATCGGGATCGTAGCGATGGTTGTAGGACACTGTGTCACGACGCATGCGGTGATCGGACAGTATGAACCGACCGCTGTAATTGGTCATGTGCGGGCGCTCGAAATAGGTTCCGCTGTCGTCCAGGCTTTCAAACTGCAGGTCGAAGCTGTTCACGCTGAACACGCCGCTGAGCTTGAGCTGACTGCGCTCGTGATCATAGGCGGTCGGCGTCACGAGGTTGCCGTGACCATCCTCGTAGTCGCCACCGTCATCATCGACGTAGGTTGCCATCACGCCGAGGTTTTCGCCGATGCGACCGTATACCGACGCCACGCCCTTGTAGCTGTTCTCGCCGCTGAAATCGGCCGATGTCTTGATCAGGGCACCCAGGGACTGATCCGCGCGCAGCATGTCGAACGCATCCTTGGTGCGTACCCGCAGCACGCCGGTGAGGGCCCCGGGGCCGGCCGTGGCGGCGCCGGCGCCGGCATCCAGTTCGATGGACCGGATAAACTCCGGTTCGATCTGGACGCGGGTCTGGTGGTGATAGAGCTCCGCCGGCTGCTGCGCGCCGTCGATGGTGACATTGAGCATCGTGTCTTCAAAGCCACGAACGTAGACCTTCTGCGACACGCCGGAACCGCCGCCCACGGCAACGCCGGACTCGTCGGAGAGCAGGTCGGACAGGTCGGATGCCTGAATGAACTGGACTTCGTCGTCATCGATCACGAAGTTGCCGGGCTCACGCTCGGCCTGGACGACAACTTCGTCGAGGCGGCGCGTCTCATCACGATCCTTGTCGTCGGCCTGCGCGTGGTCGACGGCCGACGCCAGAGACAGAAGCGTCAGGCACAGGGCAAGAGGGCGCAGTTGCATCGCATGATTCCTTGAATGTCCGGGGGAGAATGGGAGTGCTGGCGTGTTCGGGGCCGACACCCATTGTCGCGACTTAGGATCGCAAAGACAACTACGAATCATTCGCATTCCGATACTGAGGCGTAAAAACAGCAATGGAAGCTCAGGTGGGCGGTGGCCCGGGTTGCGTTCGTGCAGCGGCTGAGTGAGGTGCTGGTCGCATCGTGTGGCCTGCGCCGCCTACTCCACGCGTAGCAGACGCAGCTCGAAAGCCGGGTCGCCGGCGTCGATCTGCAGCACGCGAACCGGCGTTGGTGGCAGGCTGTCGCTGTACCAGGCGGTGACCACGCGGTCCTTGTCCCGGCGCTCGCGGCGCAGCGGGCGTGCCTGGAATCGGCCGGCAGGCACATTGATCTCGGTCAGCGGATGCGCGACGTACTCGACCTGTTTGCTGCCGCCGCGGTCGAGCATCTGGTAGTCGATGACGTCGCCGTCGCCAAGATTGCCAGCATCCAGTGCCAGAGCGAGATTGAGCAGCGAACCGTTCACCGCGCGGTCGGTCAGCACGGTTGGCGCGCGGCGGTCGTCCTTGAGGTCGCCGGACCAGTTTGCCAGACGGCGTTCCCAGTCGAAGTCGGCGCGGACTTCACGCGACTTGAACAGCGCATGGCTGCGGCTCTGCATGTGTTGCAGGCGCAGGTTGCCGTCTTCATCCAGGCGGAATTCGCTCTCGTCATCCGCCTCGAAACCGGCCAGCCTGGCCATGCCGCTGGTGCCCACGGCACGGACGCTGTAGCGCCAGGATCCGTTGCGAGCGCGCTCCAGGCGGATCGTGCTTTCGCCACGCTGCTTGCCGTCCATGTACACCGCATAGTGGGCGATAAACGGTTCGAGCCTGGATTCGAGTCTCTTGTCTGTAGAGGTCGCGCTCGCCGCGCTCACGGCCAACACGAAGCAGGCAAGCAGCCCGGTCAGGCGCTTCATGGGATATCCACAAGCAGACAGTCGTCGTCGCCGAGTTGCAGCGGCGTGCTCGCTGCGCGGCCGCGAACGGCAACGCTGCCGTCGGACCAGCCGATATCGCCCGCGCAAATCGCCGCCGTCACCGCGCAGAGCAGCGCGTGTTCGCGCGGTCGCAGGCGTTCGGCCAGCGACTCCGGCGTATCGTCACCGCGCACGTCGATGCGCGCCTGCGCGATCACCGGGCCGCCATCGAGCTCCGGCGTGACGAAATGTACGCTGGCGCCGTGCACACGCACGCCGTCGGCCAGTGCGCGCGCATGCGTATGCAGGCCGGGGTAAGCGGGCAGCAGCGAGGGGTGCAGGTTGATCATGCGTCCGGTCCAGCGTTCCACAAAGCGAGCGCCAATGATGCGCATGTAGCCTGCGCAGAGGATGAGTTCGGGCTGAATGCGGTCGAGTTCGCTGAACAGCGATTCATCGAAGGCGTCGCGGCTGGCAAAGTCCTTCGGGCGCTGGCTCCATGCCGGCATGCTGGCCGCGCGGGCGATGGCGACCGCGCCGCTGTCGGGCTTGTCGGACAGCAGGGCGATCACGTCGCCGCTGATCCGGCCGGCGTCGATCGCCGAGAGGATGGCGGCGAAATTGCTGCCCTGGCCGGAAGCAAGGACGGCGATGCGGGCTTTCGCGGTTGGCGGCATGCGGTAGCGGGTTCGGACGCGGGTGCGCATTATCGCTTGAGGGCGATGTCGGTCGCGAGAAGTGCAGACTTTGGCCCCTGGGAGCCGACCGACTGACAAGGCCCGTTCGTGGTTCGACGTTGCTCACCACGAACGGAAAGTGCCTGCTGACCACGAATCACCAGTCACGGCATCGCGTCACACAACCGTCATCCCAGCGCCAACTGGCGTTCATGCAGGCGGGCCAGCATGGCGGACAAGTCCATGAAACCGCTGCCCATGCGCATCGATATCGTCACCGAGACCTGGCCGCCGGAGATCAACGGCGTCGCACTGACTGTCCACGCCCTGGCACGCGGGCTGCAGGCGCGAGGCCATCAGCTGGCAGTTTGGCGTCCGCGTCAGCCTGGCGAGCACGACGATGGCGAGGCCATGACGGTCAACGAGCATGGCTGGCGCGAGTACGCGCTGCCCGGCCTTGGACTGCCGCGCTATCCGGGCCTGCGCTTCGGGTTGCCAGCCGGGCGGGCGTTGAGTCGCGGCTGGCGCGTGGATCCGCCGCAGGCGATCTACGTCGCCACCGAAGGCCCGCTGGGTCGCAGCGCCGTACAGACGGCGGCGCGGCGTGGCATCCCCGCGGCTACCGGCTTCCACACGCGCTTCGATGATTTCGCGCGCCACTATGGCGTGGGCTTCCTGACCTCGTCGGTGTTTTCCTACCTGCGACGCTTCCACAATCGCGGTGACGCCACGCTGGTTCCCACCAGAGAGCTGCAGAAGCAGCTGACCGACGCCGGCTTCAGCCACGTGCGCCTGCTGCGTCGCGCGGTGGATACAGAATCCTTCAATCCAGTCCATCGCGATGAAGCGCTGCGCGCCGGGTGGGGTGTCGGTCCGGAGGAGATGGTGATGCTGCACGTCGGCCGCCTCGCGCCGGAAAAAAACCTCGAGTTGATGATGGAAGCGTACGTGCAGCTGCGTGCGCGCAACCCGGCGCTGAAGCTGGTGGTGGTCGGCGACGGGCCGTCGCGCGAATCGCTGCAGAATGCGCATCCGGAAGTCATCTTCTCCCGTGTGCAGCGTGGCGAAGCGTTGTCACGGCATTACGCCAGCGGCGATCTGTTCGTGTTCCCCAGCCTTACCGAGACCTTCGGCAACGTGACCATGGAAGCCATGGCCAGTGGCCTGGGCGTGGTGGCCTTCGACTACGCTGCGGCCTGCGAGCATATCCACAACGGCGACACCGGACGTACGGTGGCCTTCGCCGACGAGGAAGCCTTCGTCGATGCGGTGCTGGACCTCGGCAGCAGTTTTGACGGCTGTCGCGCGATGGGCTCCCGCGCCTTCGACAGCGTCCGGGCGCTGACGCCGGATGCGGTGACCGAGCAGTTCGACGCGCTGCTGACCGAACTGGTCGACGCCAGGGAGGCGGCCGCATGAACGAATCATTCCGCTCAAGTGCAGTGCCGCCGCTGGCACCGAGCAGCTGGCAGCGCCTGACCAGGCACAGTGGCGAGTGGCGGCTGTGTCTGCTGGTCAACCGCTGGGCGGCACGGCGCTGGGCAACGGCGCTGTTCTCCGCCGTCAGTCGGCTCGGCGATGCCCTGTTCTGGTATTCGCTGATGGTGGCGATGGCGCTGCTGGGCGGCGGCCGTGGGTTGCAGGCGGCGCTGCACATGCTGGCTACGGGCGGCGTGGCGCTGCTGACGTATCGCGGCCTCAAGCGCTGGACGCGTCGGCCGCGGCCGTTCCGCGAGCACGAAGGCATCATCGCCCGCGT
>JAGRJX010000143.1 GCA_020442545.1 Lysobacterales bacterium | reverse complement strand
TGCCGTTGACGTCGTGGTTGAAGGCGACGCGTGGCGACAGCGTGAATGGCGAGCCGAAGGCGTTGTTGTAATCGGCGCGTGCTGCCAGACGGTAACCCCAGGAGAACTTGGTCGGGAAACCGCCGACCTGTGTGATCGGGTTGCGCAGATTGCCGCTGAAACGGTCAGCGCCGCCGCCGGTGTCGGTGCCGTCACCCTGATAACGCAGCACGTCCGGGTCGGGCAGATCCCACACGTTGGTGGCACCGAACTCGCCGACCACGGCAATCTGGTCCGCCTTCAGGAAGTTGCCCGGACCAAACAGCTTGGTCAGCGTGAACTGCGCCTGGGTAACTTCATGGCGCTCCCAGCCCTGGATTTCCTGACCCGGCAGGTATTCGCCCAACTGACTCTGGAAGCGCAGGCCCGGCTGCGGCAGCAAGGCGTTGAGCGGCGTCAGTGCGGCGAACAGCAGCTCCACGTCGTCGAACTGCAGCGGCATGTTCGGCCGGTAGCTGACCTCGCCCTGCCAGGCCCAGCCGCCCGGCAGCGTGGTGTTGAAGCTGATGCCGTAGAGGTCGATGTCCTCCGGGTACTCCACGAAATAGCGGCCGGAACGCGGATCGGCAGCGGTGATCGCTTTGCCCGAAATCAGCGGCAGGCGGCTGTCGTAGTTGAGGTAGAAGAAGCCGAATTCGGTCTGGTTCAGCGCTTCGGAGTAGTAACGGAACGCGATACCCCACTGGCCATCACCATCCGGATAGCGGTCCTCGGCACGCGGCACCGCGGCCAGGCAACCTGACTGCACTGCCACCGCATTGCCCTGCGCACCGTGGTTCAAATCGGTGGCTTGGCCGCCATAACAGACCGGGTAGAAGTTCTCCGGATTATCCACCGGCTGCGCCACGGTGCCGAAGTTCAGCATCACGTACTCGCCGCCGGCGGCCGCGAAATCATTGGTGCTGAAATAGGCGCCGGTCGGATCGGGCTCGATCTGCTCGAACTCGAACATGTAGATGCCTTCCACCGACAGATTGTCAGTCAGCGCGAAGGACGCCCACAGCGAGTCGATCGGCAGGAAGGCCTCCTTCAACTCCGCACCGGCGACGCGCAGCGCGCTGACATCGACCGGATTGATGACGTTGATGCCGCCCTGAATGAAGGTGCTCTCGCCCCAGCTCACCACCTGGCGACCCAGGCGGATCGTCGCCGGCTTGTCGGCGATGCTGAAGTTGCGATAGATGAAGGCATCCAGAAGTTTGCCGTTGCTGCCAACTTTTTCCAGCGCCTGTTCGGTCAGGTCTTCGCGACCCGCATTCTCGAAGTCGTAGAAGTAGGTCCCGCGGGCGAACGCACCCCATTCGTTCCAGCGCAGCGACAATTCGCTGGTGATCTTGAACGCATTGGAGATCAGGTCGCCCTTGTCGTAGTTCAGGTTTCCGTCGTCACCGTTGACCGAGAAGCGTCCCGGCGCGGCCAGTTGCTGATCCGGCGTCATCAGCGCCACCAGCGGATTCAGGTTGGCCTTGCCGATCAGGTCATCGTCGCGATCTTCGACACGCCAGGCGGCACCGTAGCTGACAGTGGTGTCAATCGAGCCGCTCAGCGAACCGCTTTCGAACTGCACGGCCTGGGCCGCCGGTGCCAGCAGCGCGGCAGCGACGCCGAGCGCCAGCGGAGCACGCAGCAGTCCGCTCCTGCGCACGCGGGGAGAAGAAATCTGGATGGTCATGGTCGTTTCCTTTTTCCTTGGCCTGCGCGTGGGCTTACTGCGTACTGATGACAGAGTCGTCGGCCACGATCACCGCGGCACCGCCGCTGACGGTCATGCTGGCCATTTCGGTCTGCATTTCGACGGTGGTTGCGGCGGAAGCCGCTGGCGACAGCAGCGAACCGTGATCACCGGCGATGAAGCGGGTGACGCCTCGAATGCCGTCCGGGTCCGGATGCGGCCCGGCGCTGGTGATCGGCGACAG